>CAZPBH010000006.1:10944-20667 GCA_964584645.1 uncultured Rhodospirillales bacterium
GCTGTTCGGCCGTAACACCACCGGTGGTGCGATCAACGCGGTGCGCAAGCGCCCCGACCTGCAGGAATTCGGCGGGGCTGCCAGCGTCACCTTCGGGTCGGACAGCCGGCTCGATCTGAAGGCGTCCATCGACGCCCCGATCGTGCGTGACACGCTGGCGGTACGTATCGCCGGCTTTCGCTATGACGATGACGGCCCGTTCGAGGACAATCCCAATGGCGGTTCGACCGGCGGGCGCGACAGCTGGAGCGTGATCGGCAAGGTCCTCTGGCAGCCGACCGAAAACTTCGAGGCTCTGTTCACCTATGATCACGTCAATGATGAAAGCGAGTTGATCCCCTATTTTCCGGCCGGTATCGCCAGCACGGTCAGTCTGCCGATTGCGGTCGCCGCGGGCCAGGGCACGACCGCGGGTCACGGGCCAGATGTCGCCTGCACGGCGCTCGGCATCTGCAATCTGGGTGGCGAGGCGCCGGACAATGCCATCAACAATGGTCCGCAGGAATATGACGCGGAACTCGACGCGCTCTCGCTGGAGCTGAACTGGACTGTTGGTGATTTCACGCTCACCAGCATCACCGGCTATCGTGATGCGCCAGAAGACGTCTTCGTCGATTTTGACGGCAGCGGACTGACCCTGTTTCATGTGCGCCGAACCCAGGAATACGAGCAGTTCACCCAGGAAGTGCGGGTGGCCTCGGAGTTCGACGGGCCTTTCAACTTTGTCGCCGGTGCCTTCTATTACAGCGGCGAGTATCAGCTGGTGCAGCGGGTCAACATCGACGGCGTGCTGGTCGGGGCCGTTCCGGCACCGGGCCTGCTCTATCTCACCGGCGCGACCGAGCAGGACAACCATGAATCGACGACCTTCGCCGTCTTTGCCCAGGGTGACTACGACATCACCGACAATCTGACCCTGACGGTCGGGGGTCGCGTCACCTGGGACGAGAAGGAATTCTCCACCACCTTCTATAATTCCTTCCCGAGCCCCGGCGTGCCCGGCAATCTCGCGCAGGTGCCTTTCGGATCGTTCAACAGCGCCGGCAGCGCGACCGAGGACTGGTTCGAGTTCACCCCGAAGGTGGCGCTGGAATACCGGTTCACGGACGAGATCCTGACCTATGCCAGCTACACCCGTGGGTACAACGCCGGCGGCTTTGCAACGCGGGCCGGTAATGTGGTCGATGCGACGACCCCGTTCAATCCGGAGACCATCGATGCCTATGAGGTCGGCGTGAAGGCCGATTTCGAGATCGAGGGCAAGCCGGTCCGGACAAATGTGGCGTTCTTTGTGAACCAGTATTCCGACAAGCAGGAAGAGCAGATCCAGCCCGCCCCGGCACCGCTGTTCACCTCGACGACGACCCAGAACGCCGCCTCGGCGCTGATTGCCGGTCTGGAATTCGAGGGCACGGTCCTGCTGACCGAGAATTTCAGCATCGATGCGAGCTTCGGCTATCTGAACGCGGAATATGAGGATTTCGACAGCTTCCTCGGTCCCGGCCAGCAGGTGCCGCCGCTGGCCGCCCCGGGCCAGCCGCCGGTCCTGCCGCCCGCTGACTTCTCGACGCTGGAACTGCGCCGCACGCCGGACTTCACCTGGTCGGTCACGCCGACCTACACCCTGCCGGTGGGCCCGGGCATTCTGACGGCGACCAGCACGGTGCGCTATATCGACGAGAACATCAGCGAGTTCTTCAACGATCCGCGCAGCGTCAACCCGCCCAACACCTATATCGACGTCACCACCAGCTACAGCTTCGGCGGCGAAGATCGGGATCAGTATCTGATCCGGGGCTTCGTGCGGAACCTGACCGATGTGACGGATACCTCGACCTTCGTGAACTCGATTGTCGACTTCAAGACCTATCAGGCCGGCCGCCAATGGGGCATCGAGCTTCAGGCCAATTTCTGATCCGTTCAGACGGTCTTCAAAAAGGAAGGGCCGGAGGTCATCCCTCCGGCCCTTTTTTCGTGACCGTCCGAGGTTTTTGTCAGGATGGCATCAATAGCGGGCGGTCAGACGAAAGCGGATGTTGCGACCGGCCAGCGGCACCTCGTCCTTCAGATAGGAGCTGTGCAGCCGGACCTCTTCGTCGAACAGGTTGAAGGCGGCGATTTCCAGTGCGATGCGGTCATCCTCGAAGGGCCGCCAGCCGAGGAAAAGATTGGTCTTCACGAAACCGTCGGTCGGCAGTTCCATGGCCGCCACGTCATCCTGATCCAACGCGAAATCGAGTTCGACCCGTCCATCGAAGGCGCCGGCAACGCCGCTCAGACCCACCAGCCCTTCCAGCGGCGGAATGCGCGGGAGATCGTTGTCCGGCCGGTTGTCGGTTTCGGCGCGCACATAGGCGAGCGCCCCATCGGCCGTGAGGGCGACCGGGCCGAGCTCGCCTACATAAACCTCCAGCGAGCCCTCGGCGCCGTAGAAGCTTGCGTCCTCCTGATCGTAGACCAGCACATCCAGGCCGTCTTCCTCGGCACCGGTGAAGCGCTGGAAGACATAACCGTCATAATCGGTGACGAAGGCGCTGAACCGGGCCTGAACGCGCTCCGTATCGAGCTGGAGCGTGGCCTCGAGGCCGAGCGCGATCTCCTCATCGAGGCCCGGATCGCCGATCTCGAAGGCGCGGGTGGCAGCATGGGGACCGTTGGAATAGAGCTCCTCCGGGGTCGGCGCGCGCTCCGACCGGAAGCCGAAGAGCCCGGCCCGCCAGCCTGGCGCCAGCTCCACACCAGCACCCAGTGAGGCCGAGATCCCCGTATCCTCGCGCTCGATGCCAAGGCCCGGCGCCTCGCTGTTCTGATGATCGAGGCGCAGCGTGCCCTCCCACAGCCAGGGGCCGCGGCTGAGTTCCTGGGCCGCGAACACGCCATACTGGTCGGTCTCGGTCGGCGGCACGAAGGCCTCAGCCCCGATGGCGCTGAAATCGCGATGGCGGATCTGCCCGCCGATGGCGCCCCGCCAACCCTGGCGCTCCTGCTGCACGAGGCTGAGCCGGCCCTCATAGCCGGTGTTCTCGAACCGGGTGCCGACCTCTGGGCCCTCCAGCTCGACATGCTCGTAATCGGCATAGGCAAAGCGCAGATCGGCACGCGCAAACGGACCGAAGGGCTGATCCCAGGTGCCCCTCAGGTCGACCCGCACCTGCTCCAGCTCGATGCGGATATCTTCTTCCTCTTCCCCATGCTCATGATCGTGATCTTCGTCCCCATGCGCCTCGTCATGGCCCTCTTCGCCATGCTTATCCTCGTCGCCATGAGCATGGCCGTGTTCATGACCGCCCGGCAGGCCGTATTCGCTCTCCACGCCGCTGATGGCCAGACCGAAGGAGCCGCCCTCGAAGAAGAGCGTGCCGCCCAGGGTGCCGCCATAGCTTTGGGTATCGCTGTTGGGCAGCGTGCCCCGGATTTCTTCTTCCTCTTCGTGATCGTGGTCGTGGTCGTGGTCCTCATCATGATGATCATCATGCTCTTCCGCCGCTTCCATCGCGCGGAAGCGGTCGGATTCGGCAAAGCCCGGGATATCCACATCATCGCTGTCGCGCCCGAAGGCCGTCAGACGCAGGGCGAAGCCCGTCCCGCCGAAACCGAGCCGCACCGCGCCATCAATCTGTTCGGCCGCCGTGCCATAGCCGAGCCGGGCCAGCGCCTCGGGCGCCTCAATCGGGGCAAGCGGCACACGACCGTCGATGACGTTGATCACCCCGGCGCTGGCCTGCGGCCCATAGATCAGCGAGGCCGGCCCGCGCAGCACCTCGATCCGCTCGGCCGTCAACGGCTCGATCGCCACCGCATGGTCGGCGCTGATCGAGGCCGCATCGATGCTGCCCAGCCCGTCGATCAGCGTGCGGATACGATCCCCACCCTGCCCGCGGATGATGGGGCGCGAGGCGCCGAGCCCGAACGCCGTGGACGTGACACCGGGGAGATAGCGCAGGGTTTCCCCCAGCCCGCCGGTCGCACGCCGTGCCACCGCTTCACTGTCGAGCACCGTGACCGGGAACAGCACCTCGGCAACCGGCCGCTGATAGGGCGCTGCGGTGACGGTGATCTCGTCAGGGGCTAGGCTCGCAGCGGCGAGACCGGGGGCCTCGTCCTGCGCGGCAGCAGGCAGGGCCGCGAGCACGATGGCAGCGGAACCAAGAAGAACAGAACGCATGGGAAAAGCCTCGAAGCGGGTTGGCATCGAGGCCGGATGTTATGTTGTTACACCCATAATGCAACAGGATAACGTTGCATTGCCTGGGGGCCGGACCCTTGCGGGCCCGGCCCATGAGGCTGCGGGTCAGGCCGCCATCGGATCGTAATTCAGGGGCTCGCCCGTCTCCAGCAGGGTCTTGAGGCCCGAGAGGATCCCGGGCCATCCACCGGCGGTCATGGCATAGGTTGCGTTTTCCGCCGGGAAATCGTCATGGATCAGGGTCAGTTCGACCGCGTTCCCCACCTGCCGGATCTCGTAGGTCACGCGGCTGGGGGGGTCGCCGGCCATGTCCGGATGCCAATGGCCGGCAAAGGTCGTGACAAGACGGCGCGGCGGGTCGGCCTCGATGACCTCGCCGGAAATCATCGGCTGGTCATCCGGCGTCCTGTAGTTGAAGGCGCCGCCGGGCTTCAGCTCGCTCTCGACAGCAGCATGGTAATAGTACTTCCGGGTCAAGTCGGGATCGGTCAAGGGCTGCCAGAGGGCCTCCGGGGTCGTGCGGATGATCGTCTTGTAAACCTGTTTGGGGGACGTCATGGGAGCGTTCCTTTCGAGCTCGCGTTTGAGGTCGGCCAAACCGCGCGCATGAGGGGCCGCGAACCGGCTGATCCATCTGTCCGCCAGTTCCTGGATCGGAACCGGGTTGAGATAATGGTGCTTGAACCGGCCGCTCTTGTGGGCGGTGACCAGGAGCGCGTCCTCCAGCACTTTGAGATGTTTCATGACGCCGAACCGCGACAGCTCGGGGAAGGCCGCCTCCAGATCGCTCAGCGTCTGGCCATCGCGTTCCCGCAACAGATCGAGGATTCGGCGCCGATGAGCATCGGCGAGGGCACGAAAGATCGTCTCCATGGCGCCCCATATGTGCCTATATCGTCACGTGACAATGTGGTCACGTATTATTTTCTAGATCGTCAGCCCGCCATCCACCGGGATATCCGCGCCGGTGACGAATTTCGCCTCGTCGGAAGCCAGCCAGACCACCGCCCAGGCGATGTCGTCGGGCTCGCCGACATGGCCGATGGGGTGAAGGGCCACGACCTGCTCACGCGCCTTGTCGGCATCGCCGCCGGCGCTGCGCAGGCGCTCCACCAGCGGGGTTTAGACACTCCCTGGAAGGATGGCGTTGACCCGGATGCGGGTCCCCGCACGACCGCACCAGCCGGCGAGGCTCTTGGCCAGCAGCCGCATCCCGCCCTTGCTCGCCGAATAGGCTGGCAGGACGGGATGAGCACGCATCCCCGCAGCGCTGGCGATCATGATGATCGATCCCGGCGGGTGCTGCTTCATCAGGGGTATCGCGACATGCGCGCCCAGATAGGCGCTGTCGAGATTGACGTTCAGCACCCGGCGCCATTCCTCATGCGGCAGATCCTCGATCGATTTGACGCCGGGGTTGATGCCGGCATTGTGGACCAGCACGTCGAGCTTGCCAAACCGCGCCGCCGCCAGATCGACCGCCGCACGCCAATCGGCCTCGGACGTGACATCCAATTCGATCGCAACGGCCCTTTCCTCCCCGATCCGGGCTGCCAGCGTTTCTGCCTTGTCGGCCTGCACGTCGCCGAGGACGACAGAGGCCCCCTCCTCCGCCAGGCGCAGGGCACAGGCGGCCCCGATCCCTTCCGCCGCGCCGGTCACCAGTGCCACCTTGCCAGCAACCCTGTTGGCCATGATCGCGTGTACTCCCCTGATTTTCCGTGCCGGTCACATCACCTTCGGCAAGGCCGGTCACCGCCCTATATGGAAGGGACGCGGAGACAAGAATGCCAGCACAACCGAAGCGGGCAAAGCATAAGGGAGGAATTCGTGGCCGAAAAAGTCGTCACGCTGGAATGGCCGGCCGAGCATGTCGCTCTCATCACCTACAGCGATCCGGCCCGCAACAATCATCTGAGCTGGATCTGCGGCGAACAGCTGGCGGGTGCCGCGGTCGAAGCGCGCGAGAGGGGCGCCAAGGTCGTCGTGCTGGCGAGCGGGGCCCCTGGTTACTGGATCCAGCACGCCTGGATCCCCGACATGGTCAAGACCTTCACCGGCAAGGGCGCCGAGGCCAGCGGCAATCCGGCGGCGATCTTCACCCTGCTGCAGGAGATCAAGGGCCCGATGATCTGGATTGCCGCGATCAACGGCGACACCTCGGGTGGGGGCTGCGAGATCGGCTGGACCTGCGATCTGCGCGTGGCCGAGGAGCAGGTCTATCTCGGCCAGCCCGAAGTGCAGATGGGTGTCGGCACCGGCATCGGCGGCAGCTCGCGCCTTGCCCGGCTGATCGGGCGGACCATCACCGCCGAGATCGTGCTCGATGGCGCCCCGATGAGCGCGCAGCGCCTCTATGAACTTGGCGGGGTGAACCGCGTGGCCCCTCAGGGTCAGGGGGTCACCATGGCCGTCGACTGGGCGCGGCGCATCGCCGGCAATCGTCGCGAGGCGCTGGAAGGCATGAAACGCATGCTGGAGGAAGGCGGTGACCTGCCGCTGAACGCGGCGGTCGAGAACGACCAGAAGATCTTCCAGACCTTCTCCACCGATGCCACGGCGCTGGAGATGATCCAGAAGATCCAGGCCCGCTTCGAGGCGGGCGAGACCACCCGCGACACCTATGGCCACCCGCATGGCCACCCCCACAAGGCCTGACGCCCCGAGGAGGACATCATGGACGGTGATCCGAACACGAAGCAGATCCGCGAAACCAACCGGAACCCGCGCACCGCACGCTCGCCGGGGCCGTCCTATGCCGATCTGCTGGCTACCGAGACGCGCCCCGTGCCCGAACCCCTGCTGGATCACGCGCAGGTCGATCTCGGCACCGAGGATCTGCCAACCTCGCGCTATCTCGACCCCGCCCGGCATGATCTGGAAATGGAACGGATGTGGAAGCGGGTCTGGCAGGTGGCCTGCCGGGAGGAGGACATCCCCGAGCCCGGCGATCATGAGGTCTACGAGATCGGCGAGCTGTCGGCCATCGTGATGCGCCAGGCGGACGGGTCGATCAAGGCCTTCGTCAATGCCTGCCTGCACCGGGGCCGGCGCCTGCGCGGCGAGGGCGGCTCACTGAACGAGATCAGGTGCCCCTTCCATGGCTATACCTGGAATTGCGACGGCAGCCTGAAGCAGATCCCCTGCCAGTGGGACTTCCCGCAGGTTGACCCGGCCTCGTTCAGCCTGCCGGAAATCCATGTCGGGCGCTGGGCCGGGTTCGTGTTCGTCAACTTCGCTGACGATCCGCCGAGCCTGGAGGAGTATCTGGGCGACCTGCCCTGCCATGTCGCCCCCTGGGCGCTGGAGAACCGGGTGAAGGTCGTGCATGTCGAAAAGGTCTGTCCGGCCAACTGGAAGGTGGCGCTGGAAGCGTTCATCGAGAGCTATCACGTGCTCGTCACCCATCCCGAGGCGATCGAGTATATCGGGGATGCGAACGCCAATTATGATGTCTGGCCCGACCAGCCCCATTACAGCCGGATGATTACCCCGCGCGGCATCGCCAGCCCGCATGTGATGGAAGACGTCACCGATGACCGTATCCTCGCCGCCGCCTATACCGGCGACCCGGCCGAGTACGGCGTCGACCCCGCCGGCAAGACGCCACGGCAGATCATGGCCGAGCTCAAGCGCATCCAGTACCAGAAGCAGACGGGTGTGAACATCGACCACGCCACGGACAGCGAGGCGATCGACACCATCCAGTATTTCCTGTTTCCCAATACCGTGTTCTGGGTCGGCTATGGCGCGCCCATCGTCTATCGCTACCGGCCGAACGGCGACGACCCGGAAACCAGCATCATGGAATGCAGCTTCATCCTGCCCTGGCCGGAGGGCAAGCCGAAGCCCCCACCCGTGCGGCCGGTGCGGCTCTCTCTGGAGCAGAGCTGGCAAGAGGCCGAAAAGCTGGGCGCGCTGGGCTATGTGTTCGACCAGGATGTCTCGAACATGGCTGACGTCCAGCGTGGCCTGAAGGCCCTGAGAAAGGGGATCACGCTCGCCAATTATCAGGAGAGCCGGATCCGCCATTTCGCCGCGACACTGGAGGCGTATCTGGCGCGCGCCTGACCTTCCGGCTCAGGCGGCCACGGCCACCAGCTCATCCACAGCGGCACAGAAATGGTCGAGCTCGACCGGCTTCTGCAGCGCCTTCTCGGCCCCGAATTTGAGCGCGAAGTTCAGGAACGGTTTCTCGTTCATCCGCCCGCCGCCCGAGACGATCAGCACGCGGATGCCGGGCCAGGCACGCTTGATCTCGCGGACCGTCTCGATGCCATCCTTCCCGGGCATGTAGAGGTCGGTGACGACGACCTCGATCGGCTGGCTTCGGGCGATTTCAACGCCCTCCAGCCCGCTCGGTGCGGTCAGGACCCGATGGCCCTCCGCCTCCAGCGCCGCCCTCCACAATTCGCGGATCGCCGGATCGTCATCGATGATCAGCACTACAGCCATAGGTCGGTATCCTGGTCCGTTTCTCGAACATGATTATGGGTCGGCAGCATTTAACAAAATCTTTCGATAGCTGTCCGATGAGCGGCTAAGATCATGTTTTTCAGAGAATATTAACGCAAGCTGAGCAAGATCGCGGGCCTCGACCGACGCGGCGGAGCACCACCATGGCGTGTATCCGCCACGCGGTTCCGCCTTGAAGACGAGCCCTTTCAGGACCTTGCCATGCCAGCTGCCAGCCTACCCCCGGATGAGGTGCAGCGTCTTCGGACACTCCAGCGCCTCGCCCTGCTCGATACACCGCCCGAGGCGTGTTTCGACCGCATCGTGCAGCTCGCCGCGCGTGAATTTGACGCACCCATCGCGCTGATCAGCCTCGTCGATCAGGTGCGTCAGTGGTTCAAGTCGTGTGTTGGCCTCGATGTGCGCGTGACGCACCGCGATCTGGCCTTCTGCGCCCATGCGATCCTTGCCGACGAGGTACTGGAGGTGCCCGACGCCACCCGCGATCCGCGCTTCGCCGACAATGCGCTGGTGACCGGCGCCCCGGATATCCGTTTCTACGCCGGCGCGCCGCTGAAGATGGCCGATGGCCAGAACCTTGGCACGCTCTGCGTGATCGACCGGGAGCCGCGTGATCCCCTCTCGCCGCGGGAACTGGACAAGCTGCGCGATCTGGCCGCCATCATCGTCGACGAGTTCGAGATGCGCAGCGCCATCGGCGATGTCCTGCAGGAGGTCCAGACCCGATTGGCAGCCGAGGAACGGCTCGCCGCGGCCGAACACCGGCTGAGCCTGTTCATCGAGAACGCCCCGGCCGCCATAGCCATGTTCGACCGGCAGATGACCTGCATCGCCGCCAGCCGCCGCTGGCGCGAGGACCATGTTCAGCTTGGAACCGATCCCGTCGGCCGCCCGAGGGACGAGGTGCTGGCCCTGTTGCCCGCGCACTGGAAGGAGGAATGCGAGCGCTGCCTGCAGGGCGAGAACAGGTCGAGCGACGAGGATTATCTGCCCCTGCCGGACGGCCGCGGGGAATGGCTGCGCTGGGCGCTGCACCCCTGGTGGGAAACGCCGGAGCGCGT
>CAZPBH010000007.1:0-19138 GCA_964584645.1 uncultured Rhodospirillales bacterium
CAGGGCCCTCGCCTCCGAAGGCAAACTCAGCGCAAGTCCGGAAAGGGGGGTGGCAGCGCTGCTTTCGGTCAAGGCACGCAGGCAGCGGTCGAGAAGATCGGCGAACTCATCGGCGTGCCTGGCCTCGAACAGGCCGGCAGAGAGATCGAGATCGAGGTCGATCCGTCCCTCATCGCCATAATCACGCACAAAGAGTTCGACCGGCGTGCGCTCGACACCGTTGAGCAGCACCTGCGGTACCGCGGCCAGCGCCTCCCCGAACCGGGTGACGCCATAGCCGACCCGCTCATAGGAAAGGTTGAGATCGAAAAGCTGTGCAACGCCATGGGCGGCAAGGTTCAGCTTCCGGTTGACCTCGCTCAGGGCCACACGGCCATGGCGCAGCGCGCCCGCCATGGCGTTCTCAAGACGGGCCAGAAACGCGCCAAGCCCTTCCTCCGGCTCGAAGCTCACCCGCGGCGCGGTCGTCAGCGCGAACAGCCCGAAGGTTGCCTTGTCGGCGGCGGTGCGCCGGTTCAGGATGGGCATGCCGAAGGCGATGTCGGTGGCGCCCGAGCGCCGGTGGGCGGCGATCAGCAGGCTCGCACTCACCAGACGCGGCACGGTGGTCCGCAGGCGCGCCGCCGCAGCTTCGAGATGCGCCCGGCGATCGGCATCGAGCGTCAGACGGCGCAGATGGGTGCCGGCGGCCTTGCCCCCGCTCAGAACGCCGGAGCGCGCCTCAACCACGCGCTCGGGCATGGTCGCGTAAAGCTGCTGCCACCAGTCGAGATTGCGGGCGAGCCTGGCGCCCGCAGCGAATTCCAGATCGGCATTCACGGCATCGGCATAATCGGGAGCCGGCGCCAGATCGGGGGCGCGACCTTCGCCAAGTGCTGTGACGATCTCCCCCAGCTCGCGCAGCAGGATGCCGTTGGCATGGGCATCCATGTTGATGTGATGATAGGCCATCACGAAGGCGGATCGATCCTCCGCCCAGCGGATCAGATCGAACCGGAAGGTGGGCCCGCCATCGAGCGGAATGGCACGCCGGCCAAGCTCGTCGGCGAGGGCGCGCGCCGCCTCTCCGGCTGCCGGCGAGGATCGCAGATCATGGAGGGTCAGGAACCGTTCGGGCCGGTCGATCTCGGCCTGCAGGGGCTCGGCCGGGTCGGTGCCGGGAAGAGGTGCCAGCCTGAGTGCGCGATGTCGCGCGAAGGCGCGTTCCAGCCCCTGCTCCAGCAGCGCCGGGTCAAGCCTGCCCTCAAGATCGACCCGAACGCTGACGGTGTGCACCGCCGAGCCGGGATCCAGCACGGCCTCGCGCCAGATCTCGCGCTGCGCGAGCGTCAGGGGATATGTGTGCAACCCGTCAAGGCCATCAGCCTGCCCGGCCGCGCGCGCGGTCCTTGCCACGTCGTCCATGAGACCCCCTTCATACTCTCCGGACTGCGCCCCAAAGGTGTCCTGGCGGGCATGGCGACGGCATCGGATCATCGATCCGAACATGACCGCCTTGCCGGAAAACACGATCGAGGCCGGTGTCTTGGCACCTCAGATTGGCAGCGTCAACGCCGTTTCGAGTGCAAGGGTTCACCTTCGTGCATGAAGACGAGATCTGTTGCGGATCGCTCTTGCGCCGCCGCGATCACCCGCCATCCTATGGCCGGACAACCCGGTGGGAGCAGGAAGGGATGGTCGGCGTCTGGTTGATCAAGACGGCCCTTTTCGTGACCTGGCTTGCAGGCAATCTTGTTCGCACCCGCGAGATGATGGAAGTGCGGGAGCGTCGCCGCCTCGGCCGATCCCGTGCGACCCGCCAGCTGGAAGATCGATCGCAGGACCAGGATGGGGAGTGAGCGATGAGCGACATCCATAACGAGCCGCCCTCGGCCGAAGAGACCACACATTGCGTTCTCGTCAATCATGAGGAACAGCACTCGCTCTGGCCCGCGGGCAAGGACGTCCCCGCCGGCTGGACGAAGATCTTCGAAGGCTCGCGGGACGCCTGCCTCGCCCATGTCGAGGAAGTCTGGACCGACATGCGCCCGAAAAGCATTCGTCAGGCCGCCGGCTGAACGGGGCGATGGCCATGTCGCCCTGGCTCCCCACCGTCCGGAGGCGGGGATCGGGACCGCTGGTTGTCTGCCTGCCGCCCGCCGGGGCCGGGGCCGGGTTCTTCCGAGAATGGGAGACAGCCCTGCCGGGCTGGACGCTTCAGCCGGTGCAGCTTCCCGGCCGGGAGGAGCGTTTTACCGAGGGCGCGCACGAGAATGCGGATGCCCTCGCCCGGGATATCGCGACCGCGATCCATGCGGCCGGATGGGATGAGGTGGCGTTGCTCGGGGTCAGCTATGGCGCCCTTCTCGGTTTCCTGACGGCGCGCCATCTCGAAGCCATGGCCGGGGCCCCCGCCCTGCGCGGTCTGGTGGCCTGCGCGCGCGGCGCTCCGCAAGGCGAGCCTAGAGACAGCGTGGCCGACCTGCCGGAGGATGAACTTGTCGCCTATGTCCGAAGCCTTGGCGGTCTGCCGCCCGAGATCGACGAGCATCCGGAATTGCTGGCGCTGATGCTGCCGGTGCTGCGGGCCGACTTCCGGGCGAATGATCAGCTGGGCTGCCCGCCCGATTGGCAGATCGCTGCCCCCATCCAGGCCGTCGCCGGGTCCGACGATCCCGCCATGGCCGGGGAGAAGGGCGCCGCCTGGGAAACGCGCACCACGGGCGCCTTTACGCTGGAAGAGGTCGCAGGCGGCCATTTCTTCATGCGCGAAAACCCCGCAACCGGCTTTCATGCGATTGCCAAGGCGCTTTCGGCCACCTATAGACGGGCGGAAGGTGCGGTACAGGCCGCCGGCAGTGCCTGGTGAGCGCAGGTCGCATGAGGAACACGAGCTTGGGGGTCGCATGAGGATCATCTTCGGTCGATCCGGCAGGGGGTTGGCAACGGGCGGGGCGATCGCTGCCGCGTTCATCGCCTGCTTTCTGGGCTTCGGCGTCGAGGCCCAGGAAACACAAAGCGGCAATGAAACCGGCGCAACGACCGCGGGATCACGGGTTCTTCTGCTTCCCGACGGCACCTGGATGCTTGAGGAACCGACCGCGACCGACAGCGTCGAGGCGGTGACCGATGACGGTCGCCAGGTGATCCTCTTTCAGCAGACCGACGATGTGAGCGGTGAGGTCCGCAATGTATGGACCTATACCGGCTCGGGCGGCGGGCCGATCCAGGTCCTTGTCGCGCGGACGATCCAGATCGAGCCCAGCGTCCACGGCGACACCACGCACTGCATACCGATCATGAAGGCCCGCAATCTCAGCGAGTCGACGGTCGACCGGCTGGTCGCCGAAATCGAGTTTGCCACTGACGAAGACGACAAGGATGCCGTGAGCATCATGTTCACCGGGCTCGATCCCGGCGAGGAGGGCACGGTTCACGGTGCGCTGCTGCTGCTGGAGGAATGTCTCGGTCTGTCCGCCACGCTTGTCGTGCCGTTCTGCTCCCTGCAGAATGGTGTGCGCTGCGAAAGGCTTGTCTCCGCCTCGGCCCGCGGTGTCGTGCCCATGACCCTCGTCGCCGACAGCGACATGGCTGAGCTTGGCGCAAGCCCGCAAGAGGTGGATGAGGCCGGTCCGGCCGAGGAAACGTCTGAAGTCACGGAATGATTGTCATGCCCTTGCGTCCCGTCATCGGCACGCTGACCGGTTGCGCGGTCGCGCTTGGCCTTGTTGCAGCAGCTTCCAAGTCCGCGGCCCAGCCGGTTCCGCTGCCCCCTCCTGCCGCCTTTGCGGGCTCCGCCGGCTGGACGATCGGGGACTTTGCCCTGGCCGGCGAGATCGATGCCGGGATCGAGGCGACGTCCAACATTCGCGTCGATCCGAGCGAGGAAAGCGATTTCGAATATTCCCTGCTTGCAGCGGGCGTGCTCCGCTCGACCTGGAGCCGCCATGCGCTGGCCCTGACGGGGTCCTATGCGCGCCAGCAGGCCGTGGAGACCGACGACCAGCTGAGCGAGGCGATCTCCGCTTCCGTCAGTGGCCGTTATGACGCCTCCGATGCGTGGAGTGCGACCCTCGGCCTCAAACAGGATGAGAGCATCGTCGGGCGCGACAACCCGCTCCAGTTCATCGGCAATCTGAACGGCACGACCTCGATCCGCACCCTTGAGGGGAGCCTCGACTGGACCGGCGCAGAGACCTATGCAAGCCTCTACGCACGGTATTACACGGTCGAGAACACGACGGAAATCGACGTGACCGAGGTCTCGCGGCTGCAGGCCCAGGACACCGACGAATTCGACGCCACGCTCGAGGCCGGGCGCAGTTTCGACTGGGGCAAGGCGTATATCTTCGCCGGCGTGACCGACATCACCTATACAGGCAGCGAGAACGTGCTCCCCTTCAACCGCGATTCCTTCGGCGTGCGTATGGGAGTGGGCATGGAGGGCCAGTTCGGCAAGCTGACCGCCCAGGCCCGTCTGATCGCCTTCGCCCAGGATTTCGAGAACGGGGATATCGGCAACAATGCCAGCCTCGTCGGGCTTGGCGCCCTGCTCTATCAGGCGACCGACAGGCTGAGCCTCGGGATCCTGGCGCAGCGGCAATTCGACGACATCAACATCCTGCCGACATCGGCCGGGCTGTTCACCAATGCCGCAGCGGCGGCCATCCAGTTCGCGATCCGCGACGATCTCTATGTGAAGGCCGGCCCGAGTGTGAACTACTACCAGATCGAGGATACCGAGCTGGAAGCGTTGAGCTGGTCCGGGGATGCCAGCCTCGCCTGGCAGTTCCACCCGCGCGCGCGGCTCACACTGGCGGGCAGCGTGTTCACCCAAGATGCGAATGATGAGGTCCAGCTGGGCAGCGTCATCTATGACGAACAGAACCTGAAACTCACAGGCACTTTCACCTTCTAGAGCAAATTCCGATCAGATGGAATCATCTGATCGGAAAATTTGTCCGGTTTTACAACAAGTTAGGGCGGGTTCTCGCATTCAGAGAAGACGCGAGCTGCCCCGGCGTCCGGGTTGGGAAGTTCTTCAAGGCTGACGGGGCGGGTCGTCCCGGCACCGGTTCATCAGAAGGGGGAAGCGCATGCGCAGCTGGTTGGCAGGGGCGGTTGCCCTTCTTGTTCCGTCGATTGCCGCGGCCGAGACATCATGGCTGTTCTTCGGCGACAGTCTGGTCGACAACCAGAACAGCTTCGCTTTCACCAGCCGCATCTTTGGTCCCGCCAACGCGATCCCGGCCTCGCCGCCCTATTTTGACGGGCGCTTCTCCAACGGTCCGAACTGGACCGACCGGCTGGCACCCGATCAGGGCACCTATTTCAGCTATTTCTTCAGCGATCCGGGCTGCACGGGCGGTGGCGTCTTTCCGCCGGACCTGTGCGATGCCGGGCTCGACCCCGGCACCCAGCCCGGGCGCAGCCAGAACTTCGCCTTTGGCGGGGCGCGCAGCGGGCTCGACACCCTGCCGCAGGCGCCCGGCTTCCTGACGATCGTCGGGGATGTCGAGAGCTATGTGACGAGCGGGCGCCTTGCCCGGCCGGAGGATCATGCCATCGGGCTGCTGGTGGGTGGCAATGATGTCTCGGCTTATGCCGCTGCCGCCCTGTCGGGCACGGCGACCGAAACGGCCGAGGCGCTGGCCATACGGGTGGTCGACAACATCCAGCAGGGCCTGGCACGGCTTGCAGCCCTCGGGCCCGACCGTGCGGTGGTGCTGAACCTGGAGGACCTTGCCCGCGTGCCGACCTTCATCGAGGTCTTCGGTGCTGAGGGTGCGGCTCTGGCCGGGGCGGCGGGCACCCTGGTGAACGCCGAGCTCAAGGCCCGCCTGCCCGCCATCGAGGCGGCCAGCGGGCTCGACATCGTGCCCGTGGACACCAACGCTCTCTATGAGGAGTTCTTTGCCGATCCGGCCCTGTTCGGCATCACCAACCTCACGCAGGGGTGCATCGCCCAGGGCAATGGCGCCCCCACCGGCGCGTGCCCCACACCGGAAGCAGAGGCCGGCAGCATCTATTGGGACGGTACCCATCCGACCACCACCGCCCATGGCTATGTCGCCGAACTGGTGCGTGCCACCCTGCAGGTCGCCGACAGCGATCCCGGGAGGCTTGCCGCCGCGCAGGATGCGGGCATTCTCCAGGCGGGTTTTGCGATGGCGGCCCTGCGCAGCCATCTCGCCGATCCGCACCGGCACCGCCATGACAGCCCGGCGGCCCTCGCCATCGGCTTCCACCATCGCGGCGAGCGCGCCGCGCGCACCGGCTTTTCGGGATATGAGCACAGCACGCTGGGCGGTCTGGCCGGCCTCGAGGCGAGCGTGGAGCTTGCCGGACAGGCCTGGCGGCTCGGGCTTCATGCTGGCTATGCAACCCTCGACGCCGATGTCGAGGGCGGCGGCAGCTTTGACCTCGATACGATCGTCTACGGGGGCCATGCGACCACGCGGCTTGGCCGCTTCGATATCGCCGCCCAGCTGAGCGGGCTGTCGCTCGAGATCGACGATCAGCGCCGGCCGACCGGCTTTTCGGTCCTGCCGGTCGCCCGCAGCGAGACCGACGGCCAGGGCTTTGCCGGCGAGGTTGAAGGCTCACTGGAACTCGGTCGAGGGAGCGTGCTGAGCCTGCGCCCCCTGCTGCGTCTGTCGGGCGCGCATCTCAGCCTCGATGGCTTTCGGGAGACCGGCGCGCGCTTCCTCGATCTGGAGGTCGGGGATGCCGAGCTTTCGAGCCTCGATCTCGGAATCGGCATCAGAGCCGGGTTGAAGGCGCCTGAGGCGGCCTGGCGCCCGCATGTCGAACTCACCTACACCCGTGCCCTGATCGATGACGAGCGCGCGCTGAGTGTTAACCTGCCCTCGGGCTTTACATCCACCACCTCGGCCGAGGCAGCGACCACCGACAGCCTCGCCATCGAGGGCGGGGTCAGCTGGGCCCCTCGACCCGATCTCGTGCTGGCCCTCAGCGCCGGCGGCGGGTTCGCGCCTGGCGGAGGTGACAACCATTTCACCGCACCGCGGCTGCGCCTTGTCAAAACCTTCTAGGCGCAAGACCTTCTGGAATCTTGATCATGCGCCCGGTTCCTGCGTTGACGCCATCTTCACCCTAGGGTAGTGAATTCCTGCCGGGGGGCCGAGGAAGGGTTCCATGGCGCGCGGTCCGCGAGGATCTCTCAACAGATAGACCTTCATGACATAGGGAGCCTGATCATGGACACCTCTCTCGAGAACCGGCGCCATGAGGCGCAGAATATCGTCAACACCTATATGGGCTGGTCGACCGGGGCGGCTTTCCTGCCGGTGCCATGGGTCGATCTTGCGGCGGTGACCGCCATCCAGATCAAGATGGTCGCCGATCTCGCCGAAGTTTACGATGTTCCGTTCTCGAAGAACGTCGCCAAGAGCATCATCGCCGGTCTGATCGGCAGCGTTCTGCCGGCCACGCTCGCCCGCGGCCTGTCCAGCGTGATCAAGGCGATCCCGGGTGTCGGCACCTTCCTGGGTGTGATCACCGCGCCGGCCTTCGCCAGCGCCTCGACCTACGCTGTCGGCCGGGTGTTCATCCAGCACTTCGAAAGCGGCGGCAACATGCTCAACTTCGATCCCGACGCCATGCGCGACTATTTCAAGGACGAGTTCGAGCAGGGCAAGAAGCAGTCGGGCTCAAGCACCTCCTCGAAGGCTGCTGCCTGATCGGCACGGAATGACAACGCTGGGGCCCCGGCACCTTGCCGGCCGCAGCGGGCCGACCATCTCCACGCTCGATCATGTTCACAACCGGGCGCCGCCCAGGTGCCCGGTTCTGCCCGAGGTTCCGACATGGCCGCACCTCCGATCCTGCTCGGCATCTATTTCGTGTTGTGCATGATGATGGGCTTCTTCGGGCGGGGAACCCGTATCGGAGCGGGGGGCGTGTTCCTGATGTCGGTGATCTTCACGCCGCTGCTGGTCGGTGTCGTGCTGGCCCTCGCCCGCCCCAAGCCCCTGCCCCGCCGGCGGTCCTCCTCCTCATCCTCTTCGTGACGGCGCCGGGCCGTCCGCCAGCGAGCTGAGCGATGAGTGAACCGCAAGGGTCGAAACCCGCCCTCAGCGCCGATGATCTCGCAACCTTCCTGCGTGCGGAGGCGCGGCTCTCCCCCCGCAAGGCGCTGACCGTTGCGGCCGTCTCCGGCCTCAGCAACGCGCTGATCCTGGCGATCGTCAACGCCGCCGCCGAACATGCCGAGGAGGCCAATACAAGGCCACTCTACGCCGTCGCCTTCGCGGCGGTGATGATCCTCTACATCATCGCCCAGCGCTGGATCCTGACCCAGACGGCCCGGGAGATCGAGGCGATCATCCACCGGGTACGGATGCGCCTGGTGCGCACGCTCAAGGAATGCGAGCTGCTCGACATCGAGGGGTTGGGCCGCGCGGTGATCTATTCCGGGATCGCCCGGCACAGCCAGACGCTCTCGCAATCGGCCTCGACGCTCACCATCGCCGTCCAGATGAGCATCCTCGTGATCTTCGCGACGCTCTACATCCTCTATCTGTCGGTGATTTCCTTCGTCGTGCTGATCGTGTTCATGACCATCGCGCTGACGATCTACTTCCGGAAGTCCTTTTCGGTGCGCAACAATCTCCAGGAGACGCTGGAGATGGACAATGATGTCTACGGCGCAATCGACGACCTTCTCGACGGCTTCAAGGAAGTCAAGCTGAGCCGGGCGAAGACCGCCGCGCTGATCGAGCGGGTGGAGAACATCTCGATCAATGCCTGCGACCTGCGCAGCCATACCCAGGTGCTGCTGGCCAAGAACTTCGTCTTTTCGCAGACGGCATTCTACCTGCTGCTGGGCGTGATGGTCTTCATCGTGCCGCTGTTCACGCAGGGCTATGCCGATGTCGTCCAGAAATCCACGACGGCCGTGCTGTTCATCATCGGACCCATCGCCGGCATCGTCGGCTCGATCCCGATCTTCGAGAATGCCTCGGCCGCGGCGCGCGCGATCATGGAGCTGGAAGCTCGCCTGAAGAAGCTCGCCGGCCAGCACGCCGACACCATGAACATGGCCGATATCACCCCCGGCCCGTCGCTCGACGATCCCACCCCCGCCTTCGAGACCCTCGAGCTTAAGGGCGCGATCTTCGGCTTCCCTGCCCCGGCCGACGATCCGCGTGGAGGCTTCGCCATCGGCCCCATCGACATGAAGGTCAGCCGGGGTGAGACCCTGTTCATCACCGGCGGCAACGGCTCAGGAAAGACGACGCTCCTGCGCGTGCTCACCGGCCTCTATCCGCTGCAGAAGGGCCGCATCCTGCGCGATGGCAAGACCGTGCCGCAGGATCGCCTGCAGGATTATCGCGAGCTGTTCTCGGCCGTCTTCTCCGATTTCCACCTGTTCCGGCATCTCGACGCCGTCCCCCGCGACGCGCTGGAGGAAGCCGATGACTGGCTCAGGCTGCTGGAGATCGACGAGAAGGTCGATATCCGCCAGGGTGCCTTCACCACGACCGATCTTTCGACCGGGCAGCGCAAGCGGCTGGCGCTTGTGGGGGCGCTGCTTGAAAAGCGGCCGATCCTCGTGCTCGACGAATGGGCGGCCGATCAGGACCCCATGTTCCGCCGCAAGTTCTACCGAGAGGTTGTGCCGCTCATCAAGAAGCGTGGCCAGACGCTGATCGCCATCACTCATGACAGCCGTTTCTTCGATGCGGCTGACAATCAGCTCCATATGGAGGATGGTCAGATCGGCGCCTTCGACCCGGAGATCTTCCATGATTAGGAACTTCCTCAGACGCCTGCGCGAATGGACGGACGACCATTGGGTGGAATTCTTCGGGATTGCGGCACTCGGCCTGCTGCTGGTGTTCGTGATGTGGCGGCTGATCATCCACACCGTGCCGCCGGGGAGTGTGGGTGTGTTATGGTACCGCTTCGCCGGCGGCACCGTGACCGCGCCGGAAGAGATCCTGCCCGAGGGGCTGCACGTCATCTTCCCCTGGGACAAGATCTACATCTACGACGCCCGCCTGCAGCGGGTGGACGAGACGGTGACCGGTCTCAGCGTCGACGGACTTGATGTGTCGATCACCGTCATCACCCGCTTCGTGATCGAGGCCCCCTTCGCCGGCTTCCTGCACAAGTCCATCGGCCCGACCTATCAGGAGAAACTGGTCATCCCGGAATTGCGGGCGCTGGTCCTCGCCTACATCGCCGAGAACGAGGCCGAGGACCTGTATTCGGCGCGCCGGGCAGAAGTTCAGGCGATCATCCAGCGCCGCCTGCAGGCTTCGCTGACCAACATCTCGACCAATGTCGCCTTCGACGAGAGCTATGTGACGGTCGAGGACGTGTTGATCGAGGAAATCAGCCTGCCCGATTTCGTAAAGCAGGCGATCCGCGAGAAGGAACGGATCCGCCATATCAGCGAGGCCTATGAGTTTCGCCTCGAGATCGAGGAGAAGGAACGTCAGCGCAAGCGGATCGAGGCCGAGGGTATCCGGTCATTTCAGGAGATCGTGGCCCCCGGCATCACCCCCAGCTATCTGCGCTGGCGGGGTATCGAGGCCACGCTGGAACTGGCGGAGTCCAACAACGCCAAGATCGTGATCATCGGTGGCTCCGAGGACGGTCTGCCGCTGATCCTCAACACCGAGAGCGTGACGGCGGAGGCACGTGCGGATCTCAATGTCCTGGACAGGGAGGCCGCTGCCAATGCCAGCGCAGAGAACGCCAACGGCGGCTTGCTCCCCAGTCTGCCCGATCCGCTGGGCGGGCTGCGCGGCGTCTTCCAGCCTGCACCGACCCCCGCCGGACCCACCGCAACCGCCAGCGGCCCCGATGTGGAGAGCACCAGCGACAGCGCCTCCAGCACCGCGGCCCAAAGCACGGCCGAGAGCAACGATTCGCAGACCAATCCCGCAGTTCAATCCACCGCCCAGGCCGGCGGCAACTGACAAGGCGCCCGTTGTCCAGCGCTGCTGCCACCCTGAAACAACGCCTCGCGAAGCCGGCCCTCCTGCCGGTTCCCGGCGCCGGCACGCCCCTTGATGTGAGGCTGGCCGAGCAGGCAGGCTTCGAGGCCTGTTATCTCTCGGGCTATGCGCTTGCCTGCCTGCGCCATGGGCTGCCCGATATCGGCCTGATCGGCTTTGCCGAGCTGATCGATCATGTACGGGCCTGCCGGGCCATCAGCGATCTGCCGCTGATTGTCGATGCCGATACCGGCTATGGCGATGTCGCCAACATCCGCCGCACCGTGGTGGAGCTTGAGCGGCTGGGCGTGGCCGCCATCCAGATCGAGGATCAGCTCTGGCCCAAGCGCTGCGGGCACATGGACGGCAAGCGGGTCGAGCCGCGCGCCACAGCCCTGCGCAAGATCGAGGCGGCTCTGGCTGCCCGCACCAACCCCGACACCCTGATCATCGCGCGCACCGATGCCCGTGGCCCGGTCGGTCTGGATGAGGCGATGGACCGTTGCCGCGATTTCGCCGCCGCCGGTGCCGACATGCTGTTCGTCGACGGACCCACCGGCATGGAGGAACTGCAGCGCATCTGCGCCGAAGCCCCGGCGCCGATGATGGCGAACATGAGCGAGACCGGCCTGACCCCGATCCTCAGCGCGGCCGAGCTGGAGGCCATCGGCTTCCGGCTGGCCATCTGGCCCAGCACCACCGCCCGGATCACGGTCCGCCAGCACAGCGCCTTCCTGCGTGAGCTTCGCGCCACCGGCGACAGCCGACCCTGGCTCGACCGCATGGCCTCGCTGGCGGAGACCAACAGCCTGCTGGGTGCGGACGCCTATCGCGAATTCGATGCCCGTTTCACCCCTGATCAGGAGATGGAAAGCTGATGAAACTCTACGGTTCGCTTGCCTCGCCCTTCGTGGCCAAGGTCGTCATGATGGCCCGCGCGATGGATGTCGACCTGCCGATGGAGATGCCGCCGGGCGGCTTCAAATCGCCGGAACATCTGGCCGTGTTTCCCTGGGGCAAGATCCCGTGCATGGAGGATGGCGATGTCACCCTCGGCGAGTCGGAGGTGATCTGCGAATATCTGCAGGACAAGTTCCCGGAGAAGAGCCTGCACCCGGCTGACCCTGGTGCGCGCGCACATGTCAGGCTGGTGAGCCGGGTCACCGACCTCTATGTCTGGGGCGCCATGGTTCCGCTTCTGGGGCAGATGGATCCGGCCCATCGTGACGGCGCCATCGTTGAGGCCACCATCGCCAAGACCGGCGCTGAACTCGACAATCTGGAAAAGCTGATGGGGGAAGGACCGTTCATGGCCGGGCCGACGCTGACGCTGGCCGACTGCACCGCCCTGCCGGTCTTCCACTTCCTGGACTTCGTCCTGCCGGCCTTCGGAGCGGCCAATATTCTGGAGGCGCGGCCTCAGGTGAAGGCCCGTTGGGACCATCTGCGCGGCCATCCGCTCGGCAGTGCCATGGATCAGGAAATGGCCGCCGCGATCGCCGAATTTCAGCGCGCCCGCGCCGCGCAGGCGAGCCAGCCTTCCGGCTAGAGCGGATCGCGTTCGGACTGAACGCGTGAATCCGCTCTATCCCATTGTATTATATGTATTTGGCTCAGACCGTAGGAACAAGGGCGGGTTCGATGGCATCGAACCGCCCGCCAAAGGCTTCCATAAGGGCCTCGTCGCTGCGGTCGAACCGCAGCGGCGTGATGGAGACAGCATTGTCCCGCAGCGCCACCAGATCGCTGCCCGCATCCTGTTCGGCGCCCGAGGGCTCGAAGCCGAGCCAGAAATAATCCTTGCCGCGGATATCGACCCGACCCTCAACCGCGATGGCAAAGATCGGAGCATCACCCTGGCGGGTCAGCCGGACCTCGCTCACCTCCTGCGGCGCGCAGGGCGGGAAGTTGATGTTGAGGCACAGCCGCTCGGGCAGCGCCTGTTCCAGCACCTGTCGGATGATCGGCGCGGCATAGGCTGCGGCGGCGTCGAAGCTCAGGGGCCGCGGCTTGCGAAAGGCCTGGCTCAGCGCGATGGAGGGCGTGCCCAGCCACGCCGCCACGATCGCGGCACTGGCCGTGCCGGAATACATGACCTCATGGCCGATATTCATGCCGTGGTTGATGCCCGAAAGCACCAGCTCGGGCGGTTCTTCGGCCAGCAGATGGCGCAGACCCATGACCACGCAATCGCTGGGCGTGCCGCTGACGGCGAAGCGGCGCTCACCCCGCGCGCTCAGCCGGAGCGGCTGATGCATGCTGATGGCGTGGCTGGTGCCGCTCTGATCATGCATCGGGGCGACCGTCCAGACCTCCTCGGCGAGGCTGGCGGCGACCTGTTCCAGCACGGCAAGGCCGTCGGCCTCGATCCCGTCATCATTGGTCAGCAGAACGCGTTTCAGCGGCCGGTCGGCATGGGTCATGGCGGGTCATTCCGATGTCTGGGAACAGGGCAAGGCTCTGGCAGGGTGCTGACCGCAATGTCGCGCGCAAGCGCCCTCACGGCAAGGCGGCGGGTTCCAGCCACCAGCTTTCCAGAACCATGCCATAGAGCGGCATGTGCCCGGGATGCTGCAGATGCACCCAGCGCGCGACCCGATCTGTGCCATCGTAATGGAGCGGCACGAACCATGCCCCGTGCATGATCACCCGGTCCAGCGCATGCGCCGCTGCCAGCAGCTCCTCGCGCGTGCGGCTCTCGACCATGGCATCGATCAGATGATCGACGGCAGGCGAGGCGATACCGGCATAGTTGCGGCTGCCGGGCCGCTCGGCGGCAGCGCTGCCCCAATAGAGCCGCTGTTCGGTCCCGGGGGAGAGGGTCGAGATCCAGCGGTGCAGCGTCATCTCGAAATCGAAGCTTTCCAGCCGACCGACGAACTCGGCTGAATCGGCTGTCCGGATACGTGCCTCGATCCCCAGCCGTTCCAGCGCCCGGGCATATTCCAGCGCAACACGCTCGTCACCGGGGCTCGACAGCAGGATCTCGAAGGCAAAGGGTTGCCCCTCGGCATCGACGCGCCTGCCCTCTTCCAGCCGCCAGCCCGCTGCATCGAGCAGACCTGCAGCCTCGCGCAGATGGCGCCGCTGCCCGCGCGGGCCCGAGCCATCCGTCACCGGCGCCGTCCAGGCCGGCCCGAAGACCGCTTCCGGCAGCATGGCGCGAAACGGCTCCAGCAGCCGAAGCTCCGCCGGCGCCGGCAGGCCCGAGGCGGCAAGCTCCGCATTGGGATAGAGGCTCTCGATCCGCCGGTATTGCCCGTGCAGCAGGGTGCGGTTGATCCATTCGAAATCGAGCGCCAGCGTCAGGGCCTGGCGGGTTCGTCGGTCGGCGAAGATCGGCAGTCGAGCATTGAAGATCAGCGCGCGGGTCCATTCGGGCCGGGCATGGGGCAAGGCCTCCACGATCACGCGGCCGTCCACCACCGCTTGAAAGTCATAGGCCGTTGCCAGCCGCGCCGCGTCCTGTTCGCGGCGGAGATCGACATCGCCCGCCTTGAAGGCTTCGAAGGCCACCGAATCGTCGCGGAAATAGCGATAGACGATGGCATCGGGATTGAACTGCCCGCGCGCCAGCGGATGGTCGCGGGCCCAGTAATCCTCGACACGCTCATAGGCCAGCATGCGGCCGGGCTCCACCTCCGCGATCCGGTAGGGACCGCTGCCGAGCGGGGGATCCTCCAGCCGCCCACGGTCGAGCGGCAGGGGTTCCCCGGCCTCGTCCACCCAGTCATGACGCGGCAGGATGGGCATGGTGGCGAGGATCAGCGGCACCTCCCGGTCGGTCCCCTCGGCGAAATCGAAGCGGATCTGGCCCGGCGCCGGCTGCGAGACGGCCGCGACCTGCGCGTAATTGGTCCGGAAGCTGGGCGGGCCCTGCGCCCGCAGGGTCTCGAATGTCCAGATCACGTCGGCCGCGGTGATGGGTGCCCCGTCATGAAACCGCGCCCGCGGGTCGAGGCGAAAGAGGATCCAGCTGCGATCCTCGGGCATCTGCACGGCCTCGGCCACCAGAGCGTAGAGGCTGAAGGGCTCGCTCCACACGCGCGCCATCAGGGGATCGTGCAGCAGGTGCAGGCCCTCGGCCTTCCGACCCCGGATCCCGAAGCGGTTCAGACTGTCATAGCCGCCGATGGCCGCCAGATCGAGCTGCCCCCCGCTCGGCGCTTCCGGGTTCACATAGGGCAGATGAGGGAAGCCCTCCGGCAGCGCCGGGGCACCATGCATCGCCAGGCCATGGCGCCATTCGGGGGTGTCCTGGGCCAGCGCCTGCGTGCTCAGGGCAACGGCAAGGATCAGCAAGGACAGGGATTTCAGAGCCATAACAAGGAACCGACCGTGGTGAAGGCGCCCAGAAAGACCGGAAAATCGGGCCTGAGAAGGGCAGAAGCGCTCATGTTGCGCCGCACCAAAGGGCGGGTTGTCGCCTGCCGCCCCCATGCGTATGATGCGTGATCTGTGGGATCCAATGCTGGGGGAAGTTAAGCATGTCGGTGCGCCATCTCGACAAGATGTTCAAGCCGCAATCAGTGGCCTTGATCGGAGCAAGCCGTCGGCATCGCTCGATCGGGCAGGTGGTGGCCAAGAACCTGTTCGACAGCGGCTTCAACGGGCCGATCATGCCGGTCCACCCCAAGGAAACCTCGATCGGCGGGGTGCTGACCTATAAAAGCATCGCCGATCTGCCGGTGGTGCCGGATCTGGGCGTGATCGCGACCCCGCCCGAATCGATCCCCGACATCGTCGATCAGCTGGGCCAGCGGGGCTGCCGCGCCGCTGTGGTCATCACGGCCGGCTTTTCGGAAATGGGCGAGGAAGGCCGGAAGCTCGAGGAAGAGCTTCTGGCGCGGGCGGGTGCGCATGATTTGCGCATCATGGGGCCGAACTGCCTCGGGATCATGGTGCCCTCGATCCATTTCAATGCGAGCTTCTGTCATGTGCCGCCGCTTGAGGGGGACATCGCCTGTGTTGCCCAGTCGGGCGCGGTGCTGACCAGCATCGTCGACTGGGCCACCGCCCAGGGCATCGGCTTTTCCCATCTCGTCAGCCTCGGCGACAAGGCCGATGTCGATTTTGGGGACATGCTGGACTACCTCGCCCATGACACGAAGGCGCGCGCGATCCTGCTGTATATCGAGGCGATCAAGGATGCCCGCAAATTCATGTCGGCGGCGCGGGCGGCCGCACGGGTGAAGCCCGTCATCGCGATCAAGGCCGGCCGCTCGGACGAAGCCGCCAAGGCCGCCAGCAGCCATACCGGGGCGCTGGCGGGTTCCGACCATGTCTATGATGCCGCCTTCCGGCGCGCCGGGATGCTGCGGGTGGAGGGGCTGAACGAGCTGTTCCATGCGGCAGAGACGCTCGCCATGGGCGTGAAGGCGCGCGGTGACCGGGTGGCGATCCTCTCCAATGGCGGCGGCATTGGCGTGCTTGCCACCGATGCGCTGATCAAGGCCGGCGGCCGGATGGCGGAGCTTGACCCCGCCACCATCGAGAAACTCAACGGGGTGCTGCCACCGACATGGAGCCATGGCAACCCGGTCGACATCATCGGCGATGCGCCCGGCAAGCGCTATGCCGATAGCCTCGAGATCCTGCTGAACGACAACAACGCCGATGCCGTGCTGGTGCTGAACTGCCCGACCGCCATCGTCGATCCCGAGGACGGTGCCAATGGGGTGATCGAGGTCATCAAGCGCCATCGCGAGGAAAAGGCCAATGCCGAACCGGTGCTGACGAGCTGGCTCGGCCAGTTCGCGGCCGAGGCACCGCGCCGGCTGTTCGCCGAGGCCCGGGTGCCGAGCTATCCCACGCCCGATGAGGCCGTGAACGCCTTCATGCACCTCGTCACCTATCGCAAGAATCAGGAATTGCTGATGGAATCGGTGCCTTCGGTGACGGAGGATTTCCAGCCCGATGCCGAGGTCGCACGGCGCATCATCCAGGTGGCCCTGGACGAAAACCGCGAATGGCTGACCGAGCCGGAAGCCAAGAACGTCCTCAAGGCCTATGGCGTACCGATCATCGAGACCCGCGAGGTGCGCAACGCCGAAGAGGCCGAGCAGGCAGCGCGCTCCATCGGCAAGACGGTCGCCATCAAGATCCTGTCGAAGGAAATCACCCACAAGAGCGATGTCGGCGGCGTCGCCCTCAACCTGCGCACGCCCGAAGAGGTGCGGGTGGCGGCCGAGAAGATGCTGGAGACCGTGCGCCGCAACGTGCCCGATGCCAGCATCGACGGGCTGACCGTGCAGGAAATGGCCGATCTCTCCGGGGCGACCGAGCTGATCGTCGGCATGACCGAGGATATCCTGTTCGGCCCGGTGCTGCTGTTCGGCCAGGGCGGTACCGCGGTCGAGGTGGTGCAGGATCAGGCGCTGGCCCTGCCACCGCTCAACCAGATCCTCGCCGAGGATCTCATCGACCGGACCCGCGTGTCGAAACTCATGAAGGGCTATCGGGATGTCGAGGCCGTCGACCGCCAGGCCGTGGTCGATGCGCTGATCGCGACCAGCCGGCTGGTCGCCGACATGGCCGACATTGCCGAGCTTGACATCAACCCGCTGCTGGCAACCCCGCGCGGGGTGATCGCGCTCGACGCCCGGGTGAAGGTGACCCGCGCGGCCCGTCCCGGAACCTCGCGCCTCGCCATCAAGCCCTATCCGGCGGAGCTGGAGCGCATGGTCGGCACCCCGCATGGAAGCGAATACAAGGTCCGCCCGGTACGCCCGCAGGACGAGCGGCTGCTGCAGGACATGATTGCCCGCACCGATCCCGAAGATGTTCGGCTGCGGTTCTTCTCGCCGCTGCGGTCGCTGCCCCGGCAGATGGCCGCCCGCCTCACCCAGATCGACTATAACCGCGAGATGGCGCTTGTCGCCTTCGCGAAGGGATCGGACGAGATGGGCGGGATCGTGCGCATCGCCGCGGATCCGGACAATGAATCGGCCGAATATGCCGTGCTCGTGCGCTCCGACCTGAAGGGGACGGGGCTGGGCTGGCTGCTGATGAATGCGATCCTCGATTATGCCCGCAGCCAGGGCATCAAGCGGATTGACGGTCAGGTGCTGCGCGAGAACACCGTGATGCTCTCCATGTGCGACAAGCTTGGCTTCACCCGCCACGGCTCGGACGAGGATGGCGGGCTGATCGAGGTCTCCAAGATCCTGACCGAAGAGGCCGCACAGCAGGTAGAAGTCCGCCCGCCCCAGGTCGAGCCGGCCGAGTAGCCTCCTCAGAGCACATTCCGATCAGATGGCATCATCTGATCGGGTAATCTGCCCAGAATGACAGATAGATTGAGCTGATTCATGCGTTCAGGCTGAACGCGACCCGCACTGGCCTAGATGCTGCGCGGCGGCGGCGCCTTGTCGGCCGCCGCGCCATCGCGCACCCCTTCGATGCTGGCCTGCAATTCCGCCAGCGTGGCCTCGATCGCCTCCAGATTGTCGCGCGGATCGCGGGCCTGCTTGACCTCACGCTCCAGCCGCTCGGTCAGCCGGATCATGCGCTCTGAATCCGGGCGAGGCAGCTCCTGGCGCCGCCGGCCGAAGATGAACCAGAGATTGCGGGCATAGATCAGCAGGCCCAGCGACTGCCCGGCGATGAAGACCGGGTCGGCCTGGCTGATCGCGTAGACCAGCAGAACCGATCCACCGCCGATCGAGAAGAACCAGAAGGCGACCGGGATGATCGAGCGGCGCTGGCGCTCGGAATAGACCCATTGCACCACGAAGCGCATCATGAAGAAGAACTGCCCGGCGAAGCCGACCAGGTACCAGGGATTGGAAAAGATGTGGTCGACGAGCCCGGCGAGGGCGTTGAATACGGTTTCGATCACGGATCCGGGATCCTCGCTCTATTGGGGTTCGATGCCAGGGTCGACGCTCGCCTCGGCCGCAACCTCCTCGACATGCGGCCGGCGCATCCGGCCCTTAAGCCACATCACGCCCAGAAGATCATGCATCGAGACGAACAGGCGGTTCAGCACACCGTATTTGGTGCGCCCGGCCTCGCGCGGGCGGTGGTTCACCGGATGATGGGTTACGGCAAATCCCTCCCGCAGCACCAGTGCGGGAAGAAAGCGATGCATGTGGTCGAAATAGGGAAGCCGCAGAAAGACATCGCGGCGAAACAGCTTCAGCCCGCAGCCGGTATCAGGGGTTCGGTCGCCCAGCGCCCAGGCGCGC
>CAZPBH010000008.1:0-17800 GCA_964584645.1 uncultured Rhodospirillales bacterium
GCGCGAGATCACCACCGGTGCCGATTTTCGTCGCGAGGTGACCGAGAAGGTCAAGGTGCTGGCAGAGCAGGCGGTCCGCGACGGGTCCCGCACCCGCAAGCTGACCCGGCCCGGGCCTGCCGCCGGGGCGTCGGCAGGAGCCGCGCGGGTTCCGGCCGCGCCGCGCGTGACGGCACCCATCAGGCTGCGACCGGCTCCCACCATGCGACCGCGGGCCATCGCGATTGGCAGCTCGACCGGCGGACCGCAAGCCCTGTTCAAGGTGCTCGGCGATCTGGGTCAGCAGGACCTGCCGATCTTCCTGACCCAGCACATGCCAGCAACCTTCACTTCCATCCTTGCCCAGCATATCGCCAAGCAATGCGGGCTCGATTGCCGGGAGGCGGTCGATGGGGAGGCGGTGGGGCCCGGGCGCATCTATCTGGCCCCGGGTGATTACCACATGCGCCTGAAGCGGCGAGGCAGCGGGCTTGCCATCGCGCTGGGTCAGGATGCGCCGGTCAATTTCTGCCGGCCGGCGGTTGATCCGATGATGGACTCGGCTGTCGAGGCCTATGGCGGGGCGGTTCTGGCTGTGATACTCACCGGCATGGGCCATGACGGTCGCGCAGGGTGCGAAACCCTCGTGAACGCGGGTGGAGGTGTGATCGCCCAGGATGAGGCAACGAGCGTGGTCTGGGGCATGCCGGGAGCTGTCGCGCAGGCGGGCCTATGTTTCGCGGTGACACCCGTGGCCGAGATCGGCGCAAGAATCCGGTCGCAACTCGGGCGTTGAGCAGGCTAGATTGAGCAGAGCATGAAAACCGACGACTTCCAGCTCTTCGCCGCACTTCTCAAGAAGAACTCCGGTCTCGTCCTGACCCAGGACAAGGCCTATCTGCTGGAATCGCGCCTGATGCCGGTGGCGCGTCGCTGGGAGACCAAGGACCTCGCCGACCTTGCGCACCGGCTGCGCACCCGCAACGAGTCTGGCCTTGTGCGCGATGTGACGGAGGCGATGACGACCAATGAATCGTCCTTCTTCCGCGACCTCAAGCCTTTCGAGATCTTTCGCGATACCGTGCTTCCGATGATGCTGGCCGCGCGCGCCGGCACAAGGAAGATCCGCATCTGGTCGGCCGCGGCCTCCAGCGGGCAGGAAGGCTATTCCATCGCCATGTCGCTGAAGGACGAGCAGGCGAAGCTCGCCGGCTGGCGGATCGAGATCGTCGGCACCGATCTGTCGACCGAGATGATCGACCGGGCCAAGGCCGGAACCTATAGCCAGTTCGAGGTGCAGCGCGGTCTACCCGTGACCCAGCTGGTCAAGTATTTCGACCAGATCGGTGACAAATGGCAGATCAAGCCGGAATTGCGCCAGATGGTCCAGTTCCGCCCCTATAATCTTCTGGCCGATCTGTCGCCGCTGGGCACCTTCGATGTCGTGTTCCTGCGCAATGTCCTGATCTATTTCGATCAGCCGACCAAGGCCAAGGTCCTTGAGGCGGTGGCCAAGCAGATGGCCCCGGATGCGGTGCTTTATCTCGGTGGGGCCGAGACGGTTCTGGGCGTGACGACGGCCTTCCAGCCGATCGAGGGCAAGCGCGGGCTCTATGGGCTCGCTCCCGCCGCATCGCGGGTGGCCGCCGGCGCGGGATAAGGTACCGAAACGTGCCCCGGGAACGGAAAAAGGGCGGCCCTGGAGCCGCCCTTTCCGTTTTTGCGCAGCGTGGCGCGAGGCTTACCGAAGCTGCATCAGCTCGGCCATCATCTGGTCGGAGGTACTGATCACCTTGGTCCCGGCCGAATAGGCGCGCTGGGTGATGATCATCTTGGAGAACTCGTCCGCCAGGTCGACGTTGGAGTTTTCAAGGCTGGCCGGGCTGATCGTTCCGGCCCCGCCGGCCCCCGGCTCACGCAGGTTGTAATCACCGCTGGTGGTGGTCTCCCGCCAGATATTGCCGGTCAGGGATTCAAGCCCGTTCGGGTTGGTGAAGGTGGCAATTGGCAGCTTGTAGAGTTCAGCCGTCTTTCCGTTCGAGAAGGAGGCGATCACCAGCCCGTCGCGGTCGATGGAGACCCCGGTTCGCAGGCCAAGCTCGGCGCCGTTCTGCTGGGCCGTGACCACGTTGTAATCACCGGAGAACATCGAGAAGTCCGTGATGTCGAGGCTGATGTCCTGGAGGTTGGAGCCGTTGCCCCAGTCGATGCCCGGCGCTGTGATGATCAGGTTGTTGTCAGCGTCAGGTGTGATCGCCGGCGTCGAGGCGGCGGGATCGAGGGAACCCGAACCGTCGAAGACAAGGGTCTGTGTCACCACCGAGGCCGTCGATGCCGCGCTCGATGTCGGCCGCACATCCATGGTCCAGCTGTTGTTGACCGCTGGCGTGTCGCGTGTGAATTCCAGGGTCAGGTCCTGGGCCGTGCCAAGGCTGTCATAGACACGGATGGCGCGGGTAAAGTGCGGTGTGGCGGGATCGGCTGTATCGTCGGCCTGACGGGCGTCGAGGTTGATGACGATATCGGCTTCGGTCGTCGGCCGTGTGAGGCCGCCGAGGAAGGCCACGTCCACAGGCCTGAGCGAGGAGACGTCCGAATTGGCCGGCGGCAGATTGCCCTGCGGATCCAGGGGCCAGCCCATCAGGGTAAAGCCGCTGGAGTTCTTCAGGAAGCCCCGGCTGTCCTCTGTGAAGGATCCGGAGCGCGTGTAGAACGTCTCCGAACCCACGGCATCATCGCTGTCGCGCTGGACCGTGAAGAAGCCCTGGCCCGAGATCGAGACATCGGTAGTTGAGGAACTCTGCTGCAGCAGGCCTTGCTGGTCGACCGTGCCGGTGCCGATCGAACGAACGCCGCCGGGCGAGAAGTCCGAGCTGCGGCCGGTAGCGGTCACCAGCGAGGAGAAGTTCATCTCCGTGCGCTTGTAACCCGTGGTGTTCACATTGGCGATGTTGTTGGAGATGACACTCATGGACTGGCTCTGGGCGTTGAGGGCCGAGACGCCAGTGAACAGGGATCCGAACAGGCTCATCGGGTATTATCCTTTCTTGAAGAGGCGCGGGCAGGGGCCCTGGCCGGTGTCTGGTTTGGTCTGGTTGAGCCCGTCCGTTCTGGAAGGCGGCATGGGTATCTGCAGGGCTGGATCACGGTCCGTCATGGTCGGGATCATCCCTGCGGGATCGGTGTTTCGACGGCACCCTGCGGGCGCGCGCTCAGGACATCGTTCATCTTCACCGGGCGTTCCCCGATCATCAGGATCACGCCTTCATCGGTGCTTTCGATGCCGCTGACGGTGCCGAACACGGCGGTGGCGGTATCGATGAGGTCGCCGTCGATGTCATAGGCGTTGTAGCGAACGTTGTAGGTGCCGGGTTCGGCGAATTCGCCCTCGTCATTGCGGCCGTCCCAGCTGACCCGGTGCAGGCCGGCCTCGTAGGGGCCCTGCTGCTTGCGGATCAGATCGCCATCCTCATTGGTGAAGAGCATCTCGGCCCGCACCGCCCCCGGGGCCACGCCGACCGACAGGTTCACGGGCTGGCTGCCGTCGAAGTCGAAATCCGACCCGGCATAGCGGACCTCGAGTCCCAGATAGCTCAGCGCGGCCTGGTTCTGGCTGGCCTGGCTGAAGGTGATCAGGTTCTCGAGATGGTCATTCGAGGCGATCTGCTGTTCGACCTGGGCGAAGGCGACGAGCTGGTTGGTGAACTCGGTCGAATCGGTCGGCGAGAGCGGATCCTGGTTCTGCATCTGGGTGGTGAGCAGAAGCAGGAAGTCGTCGAAATCCTGGTTCAGCTTGGCCGCCGACCGGGCGGCATCCGGGGCGCCGGCCTGGGGTCCGCTGATGGGCGAGAGCAGGGTATCGGTCATCGGTCACATTCCTCGTTGCGCGCTCATGACGTGATGCGGCGCCGTCATCGTCAGATCCTGATATCCACCCTGCCATCGGGCCGGATGCCCGGCTGCAGGGTCAGGTGGATATCCTCTTTCTCCTGATCGCTTTCGGCGTCACCGATGCCCGTTCTCAGGCCCGGACCCGCACGCTCGCGGGCAAACTGGTTCGGATCGGCGTTACCGTCGCGGCGGAGCGAGAAGCTCATGCCCTCGGGCGTCGTATCCAGTCCGGCATTCTGCAAGGCGCGTTCCAAACCGCGCTGATCGCCGCGCAGCAGGTCGAGCGTCTGCTGCGTTTCGGCCATGATGTGGGTGCGGGTCTTGCCATCGGCGCCGATGTCGAGCCGGATTTCCAGGCGCCCCAGCTGTTCGGGATCAAGGCGGATCGTCAGGCGTTCCCGGCCCTGGGCGGCCATCTGGCGCAAGGCAACGGTGACCTGCTGATGGACATGCTGAGGGCTGCGGCTCTGGTTGGCCTGGCTCAGCTTCTGGGCAAAATCGACCCCGTCGAGTTCGCCGGTCGATGTGCGGCCGGCCGGCAGATTCAGCCGCTCGGCCTCTTCTTCGGTCAGGATGCCCTGGCCCGGGCTGTCAGGGTTGGCAGCGTCCGCGGGGCGCGGAGGCTGGCCCTGAGGGGGCGCGTTCATGGCGCCCTGCTGGTTCTGCGCAAGGGCGTGCTGCTGGCCCTGCTGGCCGCTCGACTGACCCCCGGCCTGGCCCCCCAGCTGACTACCTTGCTGTCCGGCCATGTCGCTCAGGCCCGGATTGGCCCCTGAACTGGGTGCTGCACCCTGTGACGAAGGCGTCGCGCTGGCGGCCGGTTTCGGGCTCAGGGGTGGCGCCATCTCCTCGGCGGCCGGGGCTGGACGATCGCGAGCGGCGAGGCTCGCCTCACCTCCATCGGGATCCGTTGCGGGCATCCGCGCGGCCGGCTCGGACGGTGTGGCCGGGGTGGAAGCTGGCGTGGCCGGGGTGGAAGCTGGCGTGGCCGGGGCAGGGGTCTGTGCGGAGGCGGGCGCGGCAGAACTGGCCGGCACCTGCGTTGATGATGGTGCAAGGGTCGGCGATCGTGTTTCACCCGGCGCCGCTATCAGCTCATCCCGGGGCAGGCTCTCAGGAGTGCTACCGCTGAGCGGGTCGGCCTCGTCTTTCCCGATCTCCGTCCCGTCGGGTGTCGGCGGCAGGGACAAGCCGGCGCCATCAGGCTCCTGTTCTGACAGGAGCCTCGGCTTATCAGCGCGGTCGGGCATGTCGCCGCCGGGTTCCACCTCAGCCCGATCCGGACCGGCCTGGTTGGACGCGGGCTGCGCCAAGCTGGCAGGTATCGGCTCTCCTGGTGCTTCAGCTGAGGGTGGTGCGGTGAGCGGCGGCTCGGCATCCGATGCCCGGACATGCTTCTTGTGGCCCGGCTCGGTCGTCCTCTCGGCAGGCCGGGCCAGGATGGGTTCCGATTCCGGCTCGTGGCCGGGCACGACCGGCGCCCCATCATCCATGCCGGTCCGTGCCGACACATCTGGCTGGCTGTCTGCTCTGCCTTTGGGATATCCCTCCGACCCGATACCTTCGCCCTCGACGCCGGCGGGCTGATCCCTCGACGGGCGCTCGGCAGGGATTGCCGACGTACCATCAGGTTGCGCTGCGCGGGCAGGGGCGGGGGCGGTCTCTGCGTCGGGTTGAAGCGGTTCGGGCTTGGCTGGGTGCATGGTCCCGGCCAGCGCATCGGCCGGATCGGGCGCCGATTCTTCGCTCGCGGGCATGGCATCGCCTTGCACCGGGCGGGCAGTTTTTTCCGCCTCCGGCTCAGGGGCGGCGGCCTTTGACTCGTTCGTCTCGGAAGCCGCTGCGGCGGTAGCAGATGCCGGCGTCGAGGCCGGGATCGCCTCGCCTTCGGGGTTGGGTATCAGATCGGTGGCGCGTATGCCCGCAAACCGGGTCTCGGCTTCGGAGGCTACAAGGGCCCTGCTGTCGCGCGCCTGGATATCATCGGCTGCTGCGCGGCTGGACGCGGTTTCGCCGCGCGCGCCGTTCTCGGCGTCCGCGTGGCGCGTGGTTTCCGGTTCCGGCGGCGGGGGAGGGGGTGCCCTGCGGGCTTCCAGCAGGCTCCGGAACAGGCTCGCAACCGGATCTCCAGCACCGCTCGCCGAGTTCTGCGCGCCTTCAAGTCCCTGGCTCTGCAGGCCCTTCCGATCAAGGATCGTGCCCAGCGACAGGCGCTCAAGGCTGCTCTCGGCCTTCAGAAGCATCAGCGGATCGGTCACGGCACGGCTCTCCTCAAGGGGATGGGAACTTCCCTGGCCGTCGGAAGCTTTTGCGGGAGAGCGGCCAAAAGCAAAATCGGGGGTGCTTCGTCACCCGGTTCCTTGCAAATGCGATGCCAGCCTCCGTTCCGGTGCCGGATCGGGCGCGGGATCAGAGGCTGCGATCAACAGCCATGGCCGGGGTGCGGACGCCCGCATTCCGGTTCCGGCTGGTATAGGCCGATCCTGGGGCCTTGTAGGTGGCGGCCTGCTCGGTAACCGCGCGGCGGGCGGCCTCCGCGATCAGCTGCATCACGCGCTCGGAGCCGCGATGCAGGGCGCGGAGCTTCTTCATGTTGGCGTCCATGGCGGCGATGAACCGGGTTTCGGCCTCGGCGAGCCGGGGGTCGAGATGGCCGACACTGGCCGCATAATCTTCGTTGTCCTGGGCTTCGCTGCCAGAGCGCGAGCCCGTCGGCCGCTCGCCATGAAGGGTCCGGATCAGGTTGTTCTTCTCATGCGTGGTCTGTTCCACAACGGCCATATCGACGACGTCGAGAGCCGCATTTTCCCTGTCCAGCAGGGTGCAGAGCTGGTCCAGCAGGGCAAGGGTCCGCTCGATCCGCCGGACGGCCTCGGGCTCAAGGGCCTGACCGGTTGCCTTGGTCGGTTCTTCGGTCAGCTGGGTCCCGGTCATGGCATGGTCTCCTTCTGGCTGGGTGAGGCAGGGTCGTGAGGTGAAGCGTTGTCAGCCGGCGCGTCCGTGGGCAGGCCCTGGGCTGCGACCAGCGCCCGCATGATGGCATCGGACATGCCCAGCCCGCCCGCTTCGGCGATGGTGCGGCCATATTCCTCGACGAGCAGCGAGCGGGTCATTTCCTCGCCGAAGCCGCCCCCGGTCAGTTCGTCGACCTGCACGGTCTCGAACATCGGCTTGAGCAGCTGGGCGATCATCACCGCCTCGAATTCCTGCGCCTTGGCGCGCAGCTCGGTCTCGTTCGTGGAGCGTCCGGCCTTGGGCGGCAGCGAGGTGCCGCGCAGCATGTCGGGATCGAGGGTGCCCGCCCCGATCGAGCCCAGCGGGTCCATCACATCACCTCGATTTCGGCCTGCAGCGCGCCGGCTGCCTTGATGGCCTGAAGAATGGAGATCATGTCGCGCGGCCCGACACCGAGGGCGTTGAGGCCCTCGACCAGCTCGCGCAGGGTGACCCCTTCGTTCATCACCGCAAAGCGGCGTTCGGCGTCGTCATCCACATCGATCTGGGTGCGTGGCACGACCACCGTCTCGCCCCCCTCGGCCAGCGGGCCGGGCTGTGAGACCTGCGGTGTCTCGGTCACACGGATCGTCAGATTGCCCTGGGCGATGGCGACGGTGGAGATGCGCACGTCATTGCCCATCACGATGATGCCGGAGGCCTCGTCGATCACGACCTTCGCGGGGGTGTCGGGCTCGACGCGCAGCTGTTCGATCTCGGTGATGAGGGCCACGAGGTCGGCGCGGCGCCCTTCCGGCAGGTCGAGGGTCACGGTTGCCGGATCCTCGGCGCGGGCGATCCCGGCCGCGACAAAGCCGTTGATCCGATCCGCGATACGGCGCGCCGTGGTGAAATCCGGGTTGCGCAGGCTGAGCCGCAGGGCCGGCATGTCGTTGAAGGTGAAGTCAAGCTCGCGCTCGATGATGGCGCCATTGGCGATGCGGCCGGCAGTCGGCACGCCGCGGGTGACGGTGGCGGCATTGCCCTGGGCCACGAAACCGGCGATCGCGACCGCCCCCTGGGCGACCGCATAGACCTCGCCATCGGCGCCGAGCAGCGGGGTCACAAGCAGCGTGCCGCCCATCAGATCCTCGGCATCGCCCAGCGCGGACACGTGCACGTCGATGCGCGAGCCCTGGGTGGCAAAGGGCGGCAGGGTGGCTGTCACCATGACCGCAGCGACGTTCTCCGTGTTCAGGCTTTCGCCGCGGATGTTCACGCCGACGCGCTCCAGCATGCCGATCAGGCTCTGTTCGGTGAAGGGTGCGTTGGCGAGACTGTCGCCGGTGCCATTGAGACCCACGACCAGCCCGTAGCCGACCAGCTGGTTGTCCCGCACGCCCTCGATATCAACGATATCCTTGATGCGGGTCGGGGCGGCCTGGGCGGCCACCGCCAGCATCAGCAGGATCAGCGCGAGGGCCGTGCGCAGCAGGGCGGGTCGCGGGGATGAGGGAAAACGGCGGCAGGCTCGCATGGTGACCGGCACTCCATCGGGACAGGCGGCTCCATGGGCGGAGCCTCAACGCCCTGCCTGCAGCAAGAAGCGTGCCGTTCGTGATCCGCCCTGATGGCGCCTGCATGTGCCCCATCGTTCACCGCTGTGAATGACGTGGTTCTCGTGCTAGATTCATGCCCATGATCGAAGGGGGTTCGAGGATATGAGCGTCAACCGCATCTCGGGACCGCGCGGGGCGGGGCCGGCCGGGGCGGCACGGCGGTCCGGCGGGCAGGGTGATGGCTCGTTCCGGGGCCTTGTCGATGCCCCGCAGGGCAGTTCTGCCGGGTCGGTGGCCTCTGCCGGTGCGGCGCATGCGACAGGTGCGGCCCATGCCCTTTCCGCCCTGCTGCAGGTGCAGGAGCGCGACGGAGAACGGGGCCGCAACCGCAAGGCCCAGCAGCGCGGTGCCGATCTGATCGCCCTGCTGGAAGGGGTGCAGGAGGCTCTGCTGAGCGGGCGTCTCGGGCGCGACAGGCTGGAGATGCTGCGCGCGGCGCTGGCGCGGGATCGGGGTATGGCCAGCGATCCCGAGCTTGCCGGCATCATCGCCGATATCGAATTGCGCGCCGAGGTGGAGCTGGCCAAGCTGGATGCTGCCGAGGCGCGAAGGGCGCGGGGCTGAGCCACGCCGCAGAAGACGCCCTCGCGGCCGCGACCTGTCGCCTGCGCTTCAAACCTTGTGAGCTTGCCTTGAGATCCTGCGGGGGCAACCCCATACCTTGCGCGCATCAGGACGGGCGCTGCGCGGAGCCAGATCGGCCCTCGCGGCGTTGGAGAAGGCGGCCCGAACCGGAGCGCCCAGGTCCACCAGTCAGCACATCCAGGCGGGGAAAGCACCGATGAGCGAAGCATTGCCGGAAGGATATCGTCCGAGTGAGGACGAACCCTATATGAGCCCCCGGATGGTCGAGTATTTCCGGCAGAAGCTGCTGGCCTGGCGGGCGGAACTGGTGGCCGAAAGCTCGGAAACCCTGCAGAACCTGCAGGATGGCGGGGTGCAGGAGCCCGACATCACCGACCGCGCCTCAATCGAGACCGACCGGGCGCTGGAATTGCGGACCCGTGACCGTGAACGCAAGCTGATCTCGAAGATCGACGCGGCGCTGGAGCGCATCCGCAAGGGCGAATACGGCTATTGCGAGGAAACCGGCGAGCCGATCGGCGTCCGGCGGCTGGAGGCACGCCCGGTCGCAACCCTGAGCGTCGAAGCGCAGGAGCGCCACGAACGGATCGAGCGGACCCGCGCCGAGGAATAGACGGCCCTCCGGCCAGGCGCCAAACAAGCGAAGCGCAATCAACCGGGGCCATGGCCCCCGGAAAATTCGGCCGGGTTTGGAAAAACCGGAACTCAACAAGAAGATGAACCGCGCCGGCGCCTTCGGTCTGCAGGCGCTCGGCTAGCGGATTCGCAAGACCATGCCTCCGCGCGTGCAGATTTGCGGTCTTCACCGCCCGGCAGTTTTGGCCTACCCTCGAGTACGGGGTGCATCGAACGGGGTGGGGTGATGCTGGAGATCGGCCAGGACCGCGCGAAGGCTGGTATCGGGGGGCAGGTCCTGTCCCTCGTGATCGCCTTTTTTGTTTTTGTTGCGACCCCCGTTCTGGCCAGCTCCCTCGTGTTTCGCTTCAAGGTTCTCGAGGGCGGCAGCTTCTTCAGCGGCGGGGGCGTTTCAGGCCCCGTGGCCCAGGCGGTCGAGGTCACGGCCAATGTAGACCTCCTGCGCGAGGGCGAAACCACGCCCGTGCCGCTGACGACCGGCACGCAACTGGAAAATGGCGACAGGCTCACAAGCGATGGCACCGGCATGGCCGTGGTCAGCTTCGATGACGGCTCGATGCTCTCGCTGCCCTCGGATTCGAGTGTCGTGATCGAGAGTTTCTCCCATGGCGATGGCGCGGACGAGTCGGTCTGGGAGCTGATCAACGGTGCGTTGGTCTTCGTCAGCGGCGCGCTCGCCGGCGGGGGCGGCTCGATGGAGGTCGATACCGAATTCGGTGTGATCGGCATCCGCGGCACGGCGGGGCTGATCGTCGTGGGGGCCGATCATACCCGCGTGACCTTGCTGCCCCATCGCGGCCCCGATGCCGGTGATCCACTGGAGATCGGCAATGTCCGCCTCATCCCCAAGGACACCGCCGGCACCCGCCATGAGAGCCACGCCTTCGATCTCGATGCCGTCGGCATGGCGGAATTCGAGATGCGGGCCGAGGCTGGCCCCCGCTCTCCGGTTCGGGTCGGCTACAAGACGGCTGATGATTTCGAGGAACACCAGCGGCTTGCCATCGACCGCACGATCGCGCAGGGGGTCGTGGCCGGCGATGCGGGCCGCGGCCTGATCGACCTCGACACTGATCCTTGTAAGGCAACCAATGTCGGGCCCGGAACAAGGTGCAGCGAGGACAGCTTCGCCGGTATCCCCGTGGCGTTTGACTATATGATCGACAATGACAGCTACACGCTTCTGGTGCCCTCTTTCAACGAGGATAGTACTGATTTGAATGATTTGAAGCAATGGAAACTAAAAGAAGATAACTTTTTGGGCTCATTTCTTTCAATCGACGGAAAATCTATATCCAATGTCATGATGGGGATAAATAATTGGCACGCCATCGGCTCCCGGGAAACGCCAGCACATTATTGTCATGATCTGTTTGAGGAAGGTAAAGACGATTGGTGTCTCCCTTCAAAGGAAGAGGCCAAAAATTTCCTCCCGCATATCGAATTGATCATGGGAGAAATCTATCAGTTGGCAGCATTTCAATATATCTGGTTGGCAGAAGTCAGCACCTCAGGCGGTCAATTGGGGCCGATCTCGGTTGGTCGCGCCAATATCCGTATTGGTGGTTCTGTGGAAGGATTATTTGATAAGGTCGTCGTGTCCTCACCTAACGACGAAAACATCCCATACTTCAGCGATACTGGGACTATCTGCATGCGCCAGGAAAGGAATCCAAGCGGCGTGCCGATGCCACAGGGCGAGGGCGGACCGGAATAGGCCGCCCGTCCCCCAATCCTCCCTGGCAACCCCGCTCAGAACGGGAACAGGACGTCGTAGATTTCCTGGCCATAGCGGGGATATTGCACGTCCGAGAGCGTGCCGCGCCCGCCATAGGCGATCCGTGCCTCGGCGATCTTGTCATAGCTGATGGTGTTGTCAGAGCGGATGTCCTCGGGCCGCACCACGCCGGCGATCAGCAGGTCGCGGACCTCATGGTTCACCTGAACCTCCTGCCGGCCCTGGATCACGAGATTGCCATTGGGCAGCTTCTGGGTGATCAGGGCTGCGATCTTCATCTCGATGCTCTCGCCGCGCTGGATGCTGCCCGAGCCCGAGAGGCTGTCATCGCTGCCCAGGTCAACAAGGCTGCCGGCATCGACGCTGTTGGGCAGCACGGTGTCCAGCCGATCCTCGAAGCCGAACAGGCCGTTGATGCCAGCCGAGTTGTTCGAGCTTCGGGCCCGGTTGGTGGCGTTGTTGATGCTGGCGGTATCATTGATCTCGATCAGCACGGTCAGGATATCGCCGATCTCGCCCGCGCGCTGATCCTTGAAGAAGGAGCGTGAGCCGGTCTGCCACAGCGAATTCCGGTTGGGCTGGTCAAGCTGCGGGGCCGGCATCGGCAGGCTGACCGGGCGATAATCGGGCCGCTGGACAGGGTTCTCGATCTGCGAGAGGGGCGGGGCCTCGCCGATCCGGCCGAGCCGGTCGGTGGCCGCACAGCCACTCAGGAGTGTGCCGGCGCAGAGGGCCGTGGTCAGCAGGCGCAGCGCGCGCTTCGTCCGGGTCGGGGCCAGATTCGGGATCGAGGGCATCTTTTTCCTCCGCTTCGGGATGTCGGGGCCTTGCTGGCCGTCCGTCTCAGTCGAGCGATGCAAACCCCGTGCCGGGATCGACGGGCATCGCCACGCGCAACCGCCCAGGGCCGGTGATCTCGGCCTCGATCACCCGCTTGCTGGCGCTGTTGCGCACCCGGATGACATCGCCCAGCGCGCCGGCATCGAGCGCCTCGCCATTGGCTGTCAGGTTGAGATGCGTGCCCTTCGCGATCAGCGTCACCCGCTCGCCGCGTGCCACCATCTCGGGCCGGGCGACATCGCGCAGGCGGATCGGCTGGCCGGGGCTCAGGGTGCGCTGGGCGGCCAGCCCGACCACGTCTTCGGGACGTTCGGCGACCTCGCCCCCAAGCCGGGTGACGGGCATCGCCACCATCTCGACATCGCGGGCCTCGATGACGTCCTTGCGGTAGATCCGCGCAAGCGGTACGGGCACATGCACGATGGCCTCGGCCCGGGCACGAATGTCCAGATGGCTCGCCCGTCCGTCGGCATCGTGCCTGGCAAGGGTTGCCGTCACGTCGCCGGTCCGTGCATCCAGATCAATGTGCAGCACCTCAAGATCGGCGGCATGTCCGGCGGCGACATGAAAGCTGTAGCGGGGTGCCACGGAGACCTCGAAATTCTGCCCCGGATGGCGTGTCTCGAGAGCCGCCTGCACAAGCCCGGCAAGTTCTGCCCCGGAAACCTCCCGTCCTTCCCGTTCGACCGTGACATAGCCGAAATCGGCCGCGGGAAGCCATTCGAGCCCCGCCGCCCGGGTGACCCGGTGCAGGGTCTCACGGCCCAGATGCAGCGAACGGCCCGGGTCCGGTGCGCGCGCGATCACCCGCTCGGCCCCTTCCACGGCGTCGAGAAACACATCGCCGAGGCGAACCACATCCGCGTTCACGACGACATGCGGCTCGACGACCGTGACCACAGGCGCTGCCGAAGCGAGGGGCTCGGCAAGCGCGCTGCCGATCAGGCCGGGCAGCAGGGCAAGGGCAAGGATCAGGGTACGCATCATCGGCCTCCGCTCAGCGCAGCTGGTTCATGTTGGCCATCATCTCGTCGGTCGTGCGGATGATCTTGGAGTTCATCTCATAGGCCCGCTGGGCCGCGATCAGGTTCGTGACCTCGGAGACGACGTTGACGTTCGACTGCTCCAGCGCACCCTGCGTGATCGTGCCGAAGCCGACCGATCCCGGTGTACCGATCGAGACCGGACCGGAGGCAGGGGTCGCCTTGTAGAGGTTGGTCCCGATCGATTCCAGCCCGGCATCGTTGGGGAAGCGTGCCAGCTCCAGCTGGCCGATGTTCACCGGATCTTCCTGGCCGTCCAGCTTGACCCAGACTTCACCCGACTCGTTGATGTCGATGGTCGTGGCGTCGGGCGGAATGGCCAGCCCCTGGCCCATCCGGTAGCCATTGATGCTGACGATGGTGCCGTCCTGGGCGACCTGAAGGCTGCCGGCCCGGGTGTAGGCGCTCTCACCATTGGGCAGTTCGATCTCGAAATAGCCCTTGCCGTTGATCGCCAGGTCGAAGCTGCTGCCCGTGACCGTGAGGCTGCCTTGGTCATGCATCCGGTAGACCCCGGCTGCCTGCACGCCAAGACCAAGCTGGATGCCGGCCGGGACGACCGTGCCGACATCGGAGGAGCTGACGCCCGGCCGGGTGACATTCTGGTACAGCAGGTCCTGGAATTCTGCCCGCTGCCGCTTGAAGCCCGTCGTGGTCATGTTGGCGATGTTGTTCGAGATGACCTCGACGTTCATCTGTTGCGCCAGCATGCCGGTGGCGCCGATCGCGAGAGAACGCATCAGAGTACTCCTTGAGTTCGGATCGTTGGCGAGGTGGGCGTTGCAAGCATCATGCCGGTTGCCCCAGGATCTTGATGGCATCCACGCTCTTTTCGTTCTGCGAGCTGATCAGCCGGCCGGCTGATTCATAGCGGCGCTGGATCTCGATCATCTGCGAGATTTCGGTGATCGCGGAGACGTTGGAGCCCTCGATCATGCCCTGCTCGACCCGGATGTCCGCGGCTTGGCGCTCTTCCATCTCCGGCGGTGCCTCATAGAGGCCCTCACCGATGGCCCTGAGCTGCTGCAGATTGTCGAAATCGACCAGATTGAGCCGGGCCAGGACGCCATTCTCGCTGGAGATCGTCCCGTTCTCGCTGACCGTGATGCGGGTATCATCAATGCCGAGCTGGATCGGGCGATCGCCATCGTCCAGCACGCGATCGCCGCGCAGGGTCACCAGCTCCCGATCCGTGTTCAGGTGCAGATTGCCGGCTCGCGTATAGCGGGGGTTTTCAGGGTCGCCGATCTTCAGGAAGCCGCGCCCGACCAGGGCGATGTCTAAATCATTGCCCGTCGCCTGCAGCGTGCCGTCCGAAAAGTCGCGGAAGGTGCCATAATCCAGCACCATGTGCAGCGGCCGATAGCCCTGCACGTGGCTGCCATCGGCCTCGACTTCCTTCTCCATCGCCAGCAGCTGCTGGAACTTGTAGCCCGGCGTGTTGGCGTTCGCGAGATTGTTGGCCACCACGTCGAGCTGCCGGCGCAGGACGTTCTGCAGGGACAGGGCGGATAGGGCGGGTGTTTCCATGACCGGCTCAACTCCTGCTGGCGTGACGGATGGCCGGTCGTGCTGCAGCCCTCGGGCCCGCACCTCCGGCGCATACCGTTGCTGGGTCGGGGAGGTCCATGCAGCCCGCGTGCCAATCCGCAAGCGGCCGGGCTTTCGGGCTGCCGGGGTGCTGCGGCACGAATTTCGTTAAGGGCGCGCGGACATGGTTAACGGCAAGGGCTTGTTAACCATCGCCCTCTATTCTTCTGCCATGGCCCGCGACTGGTCAGGCGGGCACCCCCGATGTGGGCGGCCTGCCCGCACAAGGGCGGACGGATCGGCAAGATGCGGATGAGGCAGGGCGATGTCCGACGACGGCATGGACGAGGATCTCGGGGATGCGACCGCACCGGCTGCGCCCAAGCGCTGGAGCGGCAAGAAGCTTATCCTGTTCGTGGTTCTGCCTGTTGTCCTGCTTCTGGGCGGAGGTGCCGCAGCTTTCTTCGTCACCATGATGAACACGGAAGAGGACACCGAAACCGCCGAGGCGACCGGCGAGGAGGCCTTTGCCGAACGGGAGCCCGGCTATTTCTACGAGATGCCTGCCCTTGTCGTGAACCTGAACCTGCAGGGACGCCAGCAGCGTTTTCTGAAGATATCCGTCTCGCTGGAACTGGATGGCGAGGAAGATGTCCCCGCGCTGCAAGCCCGTTTGCCCCGGGTGACGGATCATTTCCAGACCTATCTGCGCAATCTTCGGGTCGAGGACCTCGAGGGCTCGGCCGGGGTCTATCGTCTCCGCCAGGAGTTGCTGGCGCGGGTGCGCCCGGCGGTCGAGCCCGTCGAAGTGCATGATGTTCTCTTTCAGGAGATCCTGATCCAGTGATCTGCCCAACCAAGCACGCGAACCGGGACCATCGCCATGACTGATGAAGCCGAAGCGGGTACGGCACCGGAAGACGCCGATTCCACCAAGGCCGCGGCCGGGATGACCGATGAAGATCGTCTCATGGCCGAATGGGAGGCCATGGCCGGCGACGAGGGTGGCGACGGTGCCAACGAGATGGACTCGGGCGGCACCGACAGGGTTCTCAACCAGGACGAGATCGACAGCCTGCTCGGCTTCGATAGCGATGATGAGGACGGCGGCAATTCCGGCCTGATGGCCGTCGTCAACTCGGCGCTGGTGTCTTATGAACGCCTGCCGATGCTGGACATCGTCTTCGACCGTCTGGTCCGGATGATGTCGACCAGCCTGCGCAATCTGACCAGCGACAATGTCGAGGCCTCGCTCGACCAGATTTCCAGCGTGCGGTTCGGCGATTACCTGAACTCAATTCCGCTGCCCGCCATGCTGAGCGTCTTCAAGGCCGAGGAATGGGACAATTACGGTCTGCTGACGGTCGATTCCGCGCTGATCTATTCGATCGTGGACGTTCTGCTTGGTGGTCGGCGCGGCACGGCTGCGATGCGTATCGAGGGCCGGCCCTACACCACGATCGAGCGCACGCTGGTCGAGCGCATGGTGCATGTGGTGCTCTCCGACCTTTCAGCCTCCTTCGATCCGCTCTCGCCAGTCAGCTTCCGCTTCGACCGGCTGGAAACCAACCCGCGGTTCGCGGCGATTACCCAGCCCGGCAACGCCGCCATTCTGGTGAAGCTGCGTATCGACATGGAGGATCGTGGCGGGCGTCTCGAGCTGCTGATCCCCTATGCGACGGTGGAGCCCATCCGCGAGTTGCTGCTGCAGATGTTCATGGGGGAGAAGTTCGGCCGCGATTCCATCTGGGAAAACCACCTCTCCAACGAACTTTACCACACGCATGTCGACCTCACCGCCGTGCTGGGCCGAACCCATGCGCCGCTGTCCGAGGTGCTCAATTGGCGCATCGGAACGCAGCTCACCCTCAACCAGGGGACCGATGACCTGATCGAGATGCATTGCGGCGACCGGCCCATGTACCTGGCGCGGATGGGCCGGCGGGGGTCGAATCTGGCGGTTCAGGTCGAAGCCGAAGCGGCCGAGGAGGACTAGAAGATGGGCTGGGGGCTTCTGATCGATTTGCTGATCGCCGGGCTTTGTATCGCCACGATGGTCTATGCGGCCATCCTCAACCGCTCGCTGTCGAGCCTTCGTGAGGGGCGGGACGAGTTGCGGGCTCTTGTCGATTCGCTCAGTTTCGCCGTACAGCGCGCGGAAGCGGCCATGACCGGGCTGCGCGATACGGCGAGCGGGTTGCACAAGGAAACGGAAAGCCGCACGGCCTCGGCACGCCGCTTGCTGGACGAACTGCAGATGATGATCGAGAGCGGGGAAAGTCTGGCCGAGCGCCTCTCGCGCCATGCCGAACAGGCCGCTGGTCGCCGGCGCGGGCCGGTCGGCACGGCCAATACGGCCACCCGCGAGGGCGCCAGCGGACGCGAGGCCGAAAACCGTGGTAGCGAGGCCGACTGGCGCGCAGCGATGGAAGAGCCGCCGCAGCGCCAGGGGCTGAATGGTGAAAAAGCCTATCCGGACCAACGTGCAGGGGCGTCGGCCCGTCGTGACGATGACGGTTTCCGCTCGAAGGCGGAACGCGATCTTGCAGCGGCAGTGCGCGCGGCCATTCAGGGCCAGGGCGGCTAGGGGGCGGGCATGAACCTTGAGACCACGGCCCGTCCGCAGGGCAGGAGGTAGGCGATGATCCGGAACCCGATCAGAATGACGTTGTTGCCTGTGCTGATCACGGTCATCGCCGTCGGTCTGGGGCTGCGCACCTTCGACATCGTGCAAAGGATGCTGGACGGCCAGCCGCTGGAGGCGGTTCGGCCCGTGATGGCGGATGAGAACGTGCCGCGTCCTGACGAATTGCCCGTGCCCGATGACCAGGCTTCGCCCGAGGCCGATGCTGATCCCGGGGATCGTGAGACGGCGGCGGTTCCCGAAGAATCCGATCCCGACAGCGCGCCTCTCTTCCGGCTCGACGAGGATGAGCTCAACGCCACCGAGCTTGGGCTGCTGCAGTCGCTGGGCGAACGTCGGGAGGAGCTGGAGCGCCGGTCGG
>CAZPBH010000008.1:17810-19017 GCA_964584645.1 uncultured Rhodospirillales bacterium
CTGAGTGAGACCCGCCGCGAGATCGAGGCGCTGCTCGGCGTGCTGACCGAGGAACAGGAAAAGCAGATCGAAAGTCTCGTCAAGATATACGAGAGTATGAAAGCAAAAGACGCGGCCGTGATCTTCAACACGCTTGAAATGCCGGTGCTGCTGAATGTCGTGCAGCGGATGCGCGCCAACAACGCGGCCGGCGTTCTCTCTGAAATGCAGCCTGATCGGGCGCGCGAAATCACCCATGAACTCGCCCGCAACCGCCAGCTTGAGGGAGACAGGCTGCAGTGAGCGGGTTGTCCGGAGAGCCATTTTCCAACGAGGATTCCCGCTCCTTGCCGCTGCGCCCGGACAGGGCTAAAGTCCTGTTTCAATGGGTTCGTATCGGGCGATGGGGTCTGCATAACCAGCTGGGCACGAAGCACCGTGGTCGCCTCGCGGCCGGCTGTGCGGCTGGCCAGGTGCGGGCCATGCCCCCGAACGGGCAGGACGGGAGTTAAGGGGACTGGATGATGGCCGTCGACATGAACATGAACATTCTGATCGTCGATGATTACAAGACGATGCTCAGGATTATTCGGAATCTTCTCAATCAGGTGGGGTTCAAGAACGTCGACGAGGCGACCGATGGTGCCACCGCCCTCGAGGCGCTGCGCCAGAAGCCCTACGGCCTGGTGATTTCCGACTGGAACATGGAGCCGATGACGGGCCTGCAGCTGCTGCAGGAGGTCCGCGCCGACAATTCCCTGAAGGATACGCCGTTCATCATGATCACGGCCGAGAGCAAGACCGAGAACGTGATGGCCGCCAAACAGGCCGGCGTGAACAACTATATCGTCAAGCCCTTCAATGCCGAAACGCTGAAGAACAAGCTGACCGGCGTGCTGGGACAGTTCTGAGACGGGCCGGGGCCGGAAAAGCTGCAAGGCGCCCGGGCCCGCGGGAAAGGATCCTTCGTGATGTCTGCTGCAGATGATACGCCCCTTACCGCACGCGACGTCAGGAAGCTGCTCGAGTACGCGGCCGAGACGGCGGCCCGGAAATCACTGGCCCTGCAGGCTGATCTGATCCGTGAGCTGGCGCAGCTGACCGGGCTGATCCGCCATACCCGCGAAGAGGTGGCGGCCCTGCGTCCGCATGACGATTCGGGTGAGCAGCTTCGCATGGCCAGCGACGAGCTGGACCTCGTGGTTCAGGCGACCGAAACGGCGACCGG
>CAZPBH010000009.1:0-18838 GCA_964584645.1 uncultured Rhodospirillales bacterium
GGGAGGTCCCTATCCCGGTCTCGCAGGAAGGCGGTGAGATTTCCATCGAATTCAAGGCGTTCGGCGTGGCGCTGGGGTTCACGCCGGTGGTTCTCTCCGACGGGCGCATCTCGCTCAACATCTCGACCGAATCAAGCGCGGTCTCCGACAATCTCAGCTATCAGATCGGCGATCTGCGGATCCCGGGCTTCAGCGTGCGCCGCGCCAACACCTCCGTCGACCTTCCCTCAGGCGGGTCGATCGTGATCGGCGGGCTCCTGCAGAACGAGATCCAGCGCACGATCCAGAGTGTGCCCGGCCTGCAATCGATTCCCATCCTTGGCTCGCTGTTCTCCAGCCCGTCCTTCCAGCAGAATCTGAGCGAGCTGGTGATCACCGTGACGCCCTATCTGGTCAAGGAAGCGAGCCCGTCGACGCTGATCCCGCCGACCGCCGGAACATCCGCCAACGATCTGGAGCTCTCCACCCTCAAGAAGCTCAACATGGTCTATGCGCCGGACTACCCGGCGCCGGAGATGCTGGCCGGCTATTTCGGCTACATGATCGAATAGAAGGACAGGACCGATGGACGACATGCATCGCCTCCCGCCACGCCGCCTCAAGGCCCTCCTGGTCGCGCTGCCGCTCTTTCTTGCCGGCTGTGGCGCCTATGAGAACGTGCCCGAGATCGGACAGGTTCATCCCCTGACGGTGGAAAGCTACGAGGTGAGCTTCCCGATCAGCCAGGGCGAAACCGGCCGATGGCACGCGGGCTCGGGCGAGAGCCTGCGGACGATCGCCCAGGGCTATCTCGAGACGGGGAGCGGCATGCTGGCGATCGAGGGCGATGGCCCGGCCGTTCAGGCTGTGCGGGAATCGCTGGAGATGCTCGGTGTCTCGGGCGAACGGATTGCGCCGATGATCGTGCAGCGCGGCCAGCCGAGCCGGGCCCAGATCTTCTTTACCGCCCTCGCCGTGCGGCTGCCGGATTGCAGCCCGCCCGGCTCTCCGGACAGCTTCTGGGAATATGTGGATCTGACCGATCTCGCCCTGCCGGGCTATACCACCCCGCCTAATGGCGACCATGGCTGTGCAACCCAGCGAAATTTCGGCGCGATGATCGCACGGCCAGCTGACCTGCTCCGCCCCACACGGCCGCAGCGCGGCATGGACACGGTGCGTAATGACGCGCTGTTCAAGACCTATCGCGAGACCGCCACGATCCAGGACAGCGAGGTCCGCAGCACCGAGATCGAATAGCACGGACCCAGCCCGTTACCAGCGCTGCGGATCGAAAGGGGAAGCATCGTGCACATCAATGTCGAAGCCTTCGTTACGGAAGAATCCTCGCGTACCGCGCTGGAGAACGCGATCAAGCACCGTGTGCTCGCCCGCTCGCGTCTGACGGTGTTCGAGGCCGGCCTCGATGATGCCATCAACCGCTATCAGGCCTATCCCTCGCCGGACCTGCTGGTGCTGGAGAGCCATGACACGCCCAAGGAGATGCTGCGCAAGGTCGATGCGCTGGCGGAGATGTGTGACCCGAACACGCGGGTGCTGATGATCGGGCTGGAAAACTCCGTGCCGCTCTACCGGCAGCTGATGGCGCGGGGTATCGCCCATTATCTGATCGTCCCCGTGGCGGCATCCGAGGTCATCGAGGCGGCCATCTCGCTGTTCGAAGACCCCGACGAGGCACCCAAGGCCCAGTCCATCGCCTTCATGGGGGTACGCGGGGGGATCGGCGCCTCGACCATGGCTCACAACACCGGCTGGACGCTGGGGCACAAGTACAAGAAGAACGCGATCGTGATGGATCTCGACCTGCGCTTCGGCACGGCCGGGATCAACTTCAATCTCGAGCCCAAATACGGCATGCGCAACGCACTCGTGCAGGGCGACCGGCTCGACGAGTATGTCATGGAACAGTTCCTGATCGAGCATGGCGAGCATCTGCGCCTTCTGGCCTCGCCGCCTTCGCTCGACGACGCGGTGGCGATACCGCCTGCGATGCTGGACCGGATTGTGAATGTCGCCAGCAGCATGGCCGGCTTCGTGGTCATCGACATTCCCCACCTCTGGGATGTGTGGGTGGCCGAGACGCTGACATTGGCGAGCGAGGCGGTCCTGATCGTCGAGCCTGACCTGCCCTCCCTGCGCAACGCCCAGATGATCTTCAATGTCATCGGCCCGCGCCGCTCGAAGGAGGCGCCGCTGCGCTACATCATCAACAATCAGGGCCTCGACAAGGCAGCCGCGCTGACGGAAAAGGACTTCACCGAGGCGCTCTCGCAGCCCCCGCTTCTGGCCTTCGATTTCGAACCGGCGATCTTTCGGGCGGCCAGCATGAACGGCCAGATGCTGGGCGAGTTCAAGCCTTCCTCGAAGCCGGCAAAGAAGTTCGAGGTGCTGGCCGAGACCGTCTCCGGCATCAAGGCGAAAAAGCAGCCGGCCAAGCCGCCGAAGAAGGCCGGCAACAACCTGTTCGCCGGCCTCGTCGCAGCCCGCAAGGAAACGGTTGAAGCGCCATGAAGACGTTCGGCCGCCGCTCGGGAAGCGACCTTGCCCCTGAATTGCCGCGCCGCGAGGCACCGGCCGCCCCAAGCGCTCCGCAACCCTCAGCGCCCCAGAAGCTGCTGGCCGAGCCCAGCCCGAAGCCCTCGGCAACCGCCGCCCCTCCGGCCTCGCGACCGATGCCGGTCGCCGGCGAGGAAGAGAGCGTTGACGGCTATCAGGCCCTGCGGGTGGCGGTGTTCAGCGACCTCGTCGATGCTCTCGACCTGGGGCAGCTCAACCGCATGGCGCCGGCGAAGGCGCGCACGGAGATCAGCGATCTCATCGTCGAGATCCTGGCGGTCCACGCGCCGGGCCTCGGCTCCATCGACCGACAGGCGATCATCGAGGACATCTGCAACGATGTGCTGGGCCTCGGGCCGCTGGAGCCCCTCGTCGCCCGCGATGACATCGCGGACATCATGGTGAACGGTTCGCAACGGGTGTTCATCGAAACCCAGGGCAAGATCGAGCTGACCGACATCAAGTTCCGCGACGAAGCCCAGCTTTTGAACATCTGTCGCCGGATCGTCTCGGCCGTCGGAAGGCGGATCGATGAATCCAGCCCGATCTGCGATGCGCGCCTCGCCGATGGAAGCCGCGTCAACGTCATCGCCCCGCCACTGGCGATCGACGGCACCACGCTCACCATCCGGAAGTTCAAGCGCGACAAGCTCACCCTCGACAAGCTTGTCGAATTCGGCAGCGTCTCGAAGGAATGCGCAACCGTGATGCGCATCGCCTCGGCGTGCCGCTGCAACATCCTGATCTCCGGCGGTACGGGCTCGGGCAAGACGACGCTGTTGAACTGTCTGACACGGTATATCGATGTCGGCGAGCGGGTCATCACCTGCGAGGACGCGGCCGAGCTGCAGCTCCAACAGCCCCATGTCGTGCGGCTGGAGACCCGGCCGCCCAACCTGGAAGGGGTGGGCGAAGTCACGATGCGCGATCTCGTCAGGAACTGCCTGCGCATGCGCCCCGAGCGGATCATTGTCGGTGAGGTGCGTGGGCCGGAGGCCTTCGACCTCTTGCAGGCGATGAACACCGGCCATGATGGCTCGATGGGCACGGTCCACGCGAACAATCCGCGTGATGCCCTGTCGCGGCTGGAGAACATGATCGCCATGGGTGGCTTCAACCTGCCGGCGAAGGCGGTGCGCGAGCAGATCGCTGCGGCCGTGAATGTTGTTGTCCAGGCCTCACGCCTGCGGGACGGGAGCCGGAAGATCACCCATGTCAGCGAGATCACCGGCATGGAAGGCGACGTGGTCTCCATGCAGGACCTCTACCTGTTCGAATATGAAGGCGAGGATGCCAATGGCCGGATCGTCGGCCGGCACAAGCCGACCGGCATCCGCCCCTCCTTCTGGGACAAGGCCCGCTATTACGGTCTCGATCGCGAGCTGGGCGAGGCTCTCGCCGGCGAAACAGCGTCGCACATGTGACGTCGGAGAGAAAGGAAACGCCTCGATGGACCCGATCCTGATCTCGACAGCCATAGGTGCCGCCGTCCTTCTTGCCTTCGCCGCCATCGGCCTCGGGGCGCAGAAGCGCCGACCGGCGGTCGAGGAAAGGATCCGCGCCTACATCCAGCTGGAGGGCACGGACGGCACCCGCGACGCCCGCCAGGCCGACATGAAGCGCAAGCAGATCCAGCGCAAGCTCAAGGCGATCCAGGAAAAGACCAAGGAATCGAAGAGCAAGGAAGGCAGCGGCATGCATCTCGCCCTGCAGCGTGCCGGCATGAAGATGACCGTGCCGCAGCTCTTCATCATGGGGTTCTCGGTCGGTTCGGTAGCAACATTGGTGGCCTTCATGGCCCAGGTGCCAACAGCGCTGTTGCCGCTGATCCTGATCGGGATCGGGCTGGGCTATCCGCGCCTGCTCCTGAAGATGAAGACCGGCGGCCGGAAAAAGAAGTTCAACAAGAATTTCGCCGATGCCGTCGATGTGATCGTGCGCGGTCTGCGCAGCGGTCTGCCGGTCCAGGAATGCCTGCGGATCATTGGCCATGAGGCTGCCGAACCGGTGGCGGGCGAATTCCGGATGATCACCGAACACATCAAGATAGGCCTGACGGTGGATGAGGCCGTTGCCCGGGCCGCAGAGCGCATGCCGACGGCGGAGATGAAATTCTTCCAGATTGTCATCGCGATCCAGCAGCAAACAGGCGGCAATTTGGCAGATGTTTTAGAAAAGGTTTCGGCAGTTCTTCGTGGAAGACAGACACTTTCTCTAAAAATCAAGGCACTTTCTTCGGAAGCCAACGCTTCTGCGGCTGTTATCGGGTCACTTCCTTTTCTTGTTGCTGGAGTTTTATTCTTTCTTAACCCGGAATATGGGAGAGTACTTATCGATACACAGGCCGGCAACCTCGTCATCGCAGGTGGTCTGACCTGGATGGCGATTGGCGCCTTCGTGATGAAGATGATGATGAACCTGGACCTGAGCTGAGCTGCCCTGTCCCTGCGCAGCCAGGTCCGGTCCTCCACCCGAAGAGACGAGACGGACCCGTGCTGCCCGATATCGACCTGAATACCATCATCGTGATCCTGGCCTCGATGGGCGTGCTGTCGGTGATCGTCGGCGTCGGCCTGCCGATCCTGGAGAAGCAGGAGGTCGAGGCCCGGCTGAAGAACATCCGGGCCAAGCGCGATGAATTGCGCCGCCAGCAGAAGGAAAGCCAGGAAGGCTCGAGCTTGCGGGAGCGCTTCAAACAGCGCAGCCCCGTTGCCCGCCTCGTCGAAGCCCTGCACCTGCGCCAGTTCGCCGAGATGGGAAGCCTGAAGACCAGCCTCGTGCAGGCGGGGTGGCGGGACAAGTCGATCCCGCCCGTCTTCATCTTCAGCCACATCATCGCTTCTGCCCTGATCGCAAGCCTCGCCTTCACCCTCCTGTTCCGGATGGACATGCTGGACATGGAGTCCAACAGGAAATGGATGCTGGTGCTCGGCGGCGGCGGGTTCGGCCTGCTGTTGCCGACCATCATCCTGAAGAACGCGATCGACAAGCGTCAGCAGAAGCTGCGCAAGCAGTTTCCCGACGCGCTCGACCTGCTGCTCATCTGTGTCCAGGCAGGGCTTTCGCTGGAGGCCGCCTTCAGCCGGGTCGTCCAGGAAATGGGCGACAAGGCAGCGGAGATCGGCGAGGAATTGGGGCTGACCGCGGCCGAGCTCGCCTTTCTGGGTGATCGCCGTATCGCCTTCGAGAACATGTACAAGCGAACCGGCATCGACGGGTTCCGTTCACTGGCGACCACGCTGATCCAGGCGGAGCGCTATGGGACGAGTGTTGCGATGAGCCTGCGTATTCTGGGTGATGACAGCCGCCGCGAACGCCAGCTCAGGATCGAGAAGAAGGCCGGATCGCTGCCGACCAAGCTGACCGTGCCGATGATCGCCTTCTTCATGCCCGCATTGCTCGCCGTCATTCTCGGCCCGGCGATCATCCAGGCCCAGGAAGCTGGCCAGAACACGCAGGCCATCGAATGATGCGCCTCGCTCCCAGAACCCGGAACTTCCGGAAGGATCGGCGCGGGGCGACGGCGGTGGAGTTCGCCCTTATCGCACCGCTGCTGTTCTTCATCATTCTCGGCACCATCGAAACCGGTTCGATGTTCCTGCGCAGCGCACTTCTGGACTATGCCATCGGCGAGGCCGGGCGGATGGTGCGAACCGGCCAGCTTGCCGATGCCACGGAGGCCGAGGACCTCTTTCAGCAACGGCTCTGCGGTTCGCTCATGGGCCTGATCCATTGCCCCGACATCTGGTACGATGTCCGTGAATTCAACGACTTCGCTGACATCACCTTCGATCTGCCCTTTGATTCCGAGGGCGAGCTGCTGCCCGCAGGCGCGCCCGATTTCGGGGATTCGAGCTCCATCATCGTTGTGCGTGCCGTTTTCGAGTTCCGCTTCTTCAGCCCGCTGATGGGCGCGGCCTTCGGCCAGGGCGAGAACAATACCCGCCTGCTTTTCGCCTCCACCGTCTTCCGCAACGAGCCCTTCGATGTCGACTGGCTGGGTTGAACAACGCCACCCCCGGCGCCTGCTTGGCGACCGCTCCGGCGCGGTTGCCGTGGAATTCGCGCTGCTGGCACCTGCGCTGATCTTCATCCTCGCCGGCTCGATGGAGCTGGCCCATCTCATGATCGCCGAACGCAAGGTGCTGGGTGTCGCCCAGGCCACGGCCGACCTGATCGGCCAGGCCGATTCGGAGATGAGCCGCGCGGACATCGAGGGGGTCTGTGCTGGCGCGCAGATGATGATCTATCCCTACGAGGCCACCGATCTCTCCGTCACGATTGCGCATCTCGAATTTCCCGTCGATTCGAGCCTTCCGCCGGCACGACGTGAAAACGATCAGAACTGTGCCATCGTGAACGAGGAGGTCGACCTCACCGATGGCAATCTCCCCAATGCCGTGGAGCTGGCCACCGGCCTTGGCGAGCCGTTGTCGAGTGTCGTGATCGCGCGCGCCGATTTCAATTACAGCTCGGTGTGGGGAACCCTCGTGCTCGGTACCGACGGTGCGCAGCAGACGATCACGCGCATCGCCTTTGCACGCCCGAGGCGGACACGGGTCATTGATTTCACCTACACGCCCTGAGCCGCGCGATGGCGGCCGACATGCATCGTGAGGACAGGACCATGAGCCCGAAGCGAGAAAACTTCACCCCTGTGCCGAAATGGGGTCGGCTGTGCGCAGACCAGCGTGGAGCGGTCGCCGTGATCGTCTCGCTCGTCGCCATTCCGCTGATCATGGCCGGCGGTCTGGCGATCGATTCGACCCGCCTTTTTGTGGTCAAGTCGAGGCTTGCGGGTGCGCTCGATGCCACCGCCCTCGCGGTCGGCGCCGCCGGAGGCTCAGCCGACGAAATGCAGGGTCTCGCCGACAGCTATTTCCGCGCCAACTACCGCCAGGATGTCTTCGGCGCACCTGCCACATGGGACATGACGGTCACCGATTCGACGATCGCCATGTCGGCATCCGCTTCCGTGCCAACCACCTTCATGTCGCTCGCTGGCTTCACCGACATGACGGTCGTCGCCGAAACCGAGGTGACTCGCGAGAAAAAAGGCGTTGAGCTTGCCATGGTGCTCGACGTCACCGGTTCGATGGCCGGCTCCAAAATCGCCAGCTTACGAGCTGCTTCGCGTGACCTGCTCGAAGTCATGTTCGAGGATGAAGAAGAACCCGATCATCTGAAGGTTTCAATCGTTCCTTACGCCGCCGCCGTCAATCCTGGGGCAGAGGCCGTCGCGATGGTCGATCCGGCCGATGCGCTGCTTTACGATCCCAGTGATGCCAATGCCTGGAAAGGCTGCCTCATAGCCCCGGCCTCGCCGGATGATGTCGAAGATAATGAGCTGCTTGTCGGCGAATATTACGACATGTACTGGTGGGAGCCCGATACGGATAATCGTTGGGACGACCCCAATGACAACGCCGATTTCTGCGACACCTATACCGGCGATCTGTCCGGTATCGAAACCTGCGATGGTGATGCGCCGGATCTAAGCACACCGCACAGCAACGATAACACCGGCCCCAATCTCGGCTGCCCTTCGCCGATCGTGCCGCTGACCAATAACCGTGACCATCTGCTGACCACTGTGGACGGGCTGGTCCATTGGAACCGTGGCGGGACATTCTCGAACACCGGGATGGCGTGGGGCTGGCGCACACTCTCGCCCGGAGCGCCCTTTACCGAGGGCGTGGACTATGACGACATCTACTATAACAAGGCTGTGGTGCTGATGACCGATGGTGAGAACCAATTCTATAATTGGAACGAGGGCTCGGGCGGCACGACCGCCTCTGATTACACTTCCTATGGCCGGGTTTCTGAAGGACGCATCGGTTCCACAGACCGCCATACAGCCAATGGGCTGATCGATGACAGCCTTGCGGATATCTGCATCAACATGAAAGACGCCGGTATCATCGTCTACACCGTGACCTTCGCGCTGAACGATCAGGACACCAAGGATTTGTTCGAGGACTGCGCCAGCGGAGGTACGCGCTATTTCGACAGCCCTGACGAAGCCGCTTTGCGCTCAGCATTCCGGGCCATTGGCCGTGAACTGACCAACCTGCACGTCTCGAAATAAGCCACGCCAAATAAGGCACGCCGGCCTACTCGGTGACGAGCCCGCCCGCTGGCGGCAGCGCGCCGGTCATCGCGGCGAGCCATGCCCGGGCTTCCAGCATCGCCTCGGCATCGAGACGGCGACCGGCCATGCGCTCGAAATTGGCGGCGTCACCGGCCAGCGCATAAAGAAGGGCCAGATTGCGGAACGCCGTTTCCGGAGCCTCGGGCCGCTCGACAAGCCTTTCGAGACGGGTGATCGCCCGGACAATCTCACCGCTCTGCGCCTCGACCAGCGCCATGTTGTTCGCGATCGACAGCACCGACGGGTCCTCGACCTCGGAGGGTGCAAGCCGCTCAGCCCGCCGCAAGGCCGCCATCGCGGTCTCAAACTCGGCCCGGCGCGCAGCCAGCACACCTGCCAGCAGGGCGGTTTCCCAGGCATCGGGTGCCAGCGTTTCAGCCGCCCGAACTGCAAGCTCGGCATCTTCGAGATACCCCCCCTGCAGCGCCGCGCGCGCCAGCTCATGGGCCAGCGCGGCGTTCTCCCGAAAGGACGGCGCCTCGCCCTTCAGAAAGAGCACGGCCTGGCGCGTGCTTCCGGTCCGGCGGAGCATTTCCGCATGGGCCAGCGCCAGTGTCGCGTCCTCGGGGGCGCGCTGCCAGGCTTCACGGTAAAGGCGGGCGGCTTCCTCGAACCGTCCGGCGCGCCGCATCGAATCGGCCGAACGCTGCAGGGTTGCGGCACCTTCGGTGAGCAGCGCCTCGGCCGGCGGGTCCCCCATCGTCCCGCCGGTTCCGGACGAGGGCGTGGCACAGCCAGCGAGGACCAGGCAGATCAGGGCCGTCAGCACGAGGGCCGGCCGACACGCGCCCGTGCCGACGGCCCGATGGCTCCAGACAGGATCATTCATTGCATCTTCCCCATGGCGCTGATCCTTGCATGGTGCGCGGGTTTTGGCCAGATGCGACCGGCGGCGAGGATTTGTCGAAAATTTTCGGTAATCGCCATATGTTTTTGAACAAATTTTTTCTTCTATTTTATTTCTATTTGGCGTTGATCTATACTTCTGTCGATCAAAAAAATCTAGTCTTGATGGGGTCTTGTGTGAACCTTTTAACACTTTGGTAAGCCCCACCGTGCTAGAAAAGATCATCACGAGCTGATTGGTACGACGCCCTGAAGAGAGCAGGTAACGATCAGCCGGAGGACAAAGAAGTCGAAGAAGAAAAATACAGTTTGGCAATGGACCCGAGACAAAGGAGCACGGAAATGCTGTCACTCATCAAGAAGTTTCGCCGCGACGAAGAAGGTGCAACCGCCGTTGAATACGGCCTGATCGCCGCCGGCCTGGCCGTCGCCATCGTGGTCGCCATCAACGTCTTCGGAGGCGACCTCGCCCAGAGCTTTGCCGACGTCGGTGACGGCGTGCAGAATGCCGCGACGAGCGCCGAAGGCAAGTCCATCTCGATCACGGACCCGACGTAAGTCGGTCACCAGGCAGCTTGCCTGGCTGAGAGGCCGCGCACCCGGCCGGGTGCGCGGCTTTTCTTTGCCTGATGTCGATCGTTCACGGAGCCTTCCGGTGATGGAACCCGCCCTGATCCTTGCCCTTCCCCTGCCCGCACTGCTGATCGCAGCGGCGGTGACGGATCTGCGCGGCTACACCATTCCCAACCGGATATCGCTGGCGCTGGCTCTTGGCTTCCTGCCCTTTGCCGCGCTGGTGATCGGCTGGGAGCCCATGCTTCTGCTCACCCATCTCACGACAGGTGCGGGGCTGTTCATTCTCGGTTTCGGCTTGTGGATGCTTCGGGCTTTCGGTGGCGGCGATGTCAAGCTGCTGGCGGCGGCCGGTCTCTGGTTCGGTTGGCCGCAGGCGCTGGCCTTCGTCACCGTGATGGCCCTGGCTGGCGGCATGGTGGCTCTGGCGCTTCTGGCGTTGCGGCGAGAACGCCTGCGCGCACTCATCCCGGCCGAAGGCCCGCTGAGCCGGCTCGCCGACCCCGGCAAGGGCGTGCCCTATGCCCTGCCCATGGCCATCGCCGGCTGCTGGGTTTTTGCCGATTGGTTAACCTTGTTCGGCTAGACCTTCATTGAGGGATTGAGAGAGGGCGCCGCCGGCTGGTGCGCCCGGGAAAAGAAGACGGGAGAGGGAAGATGAACCGCGCTGCACTGATCCTGATGGTCCTCGGCCTTGTCATAGCGGGCGGGACGGGGCTGCTGATGAACCAGTTCCTCAAGGGCAAGGTTGACCGCGAGGTGGTGGAGAACATGCCGGCTCCCAAGGTCGAGACCACGGAGGTTCTGGTGGCCAAGAGGGATCTGGGTGTGGGTACCGTTCTCGCTCCCGAAGACTTCCGCTGGACCAGCTGGCCGTCGGACGTGGTGAAGAAGGGTGATCTGCTGATCACCCAGGAAGAGGGCAGCAAGGCAGCTCCCGGCGAAGCCTTCACCGATTTCATCCTCCGCACGCCGCTGAATGAGGGCCAACCCATGCAGGCGAACATGGCCTTCGAGCGCGGGTCGGCCAGCATCCTGGCCCATGTGCTGAGCCCCGGCATGCGCGCTGTTGCGATCAAGGTTTCGGCGAGCAGTGCAGCCGCCGGTCTCGTGGTCCCGGGCGACCGGGTCGACGTTCTGCTGAGCATCGAGGGCGGCCGGTTGGCAACCGATGGCAGCGTGCGCGAGTACATCCCGATGATCGCCACCGAGACCATCATGGAATCGGTCAAGGTCCTCTCTGCCGACATGGCGCTGACGGCACCGGAAGAAGGCGCCAGTCAGGCTGCCCGCAACCTGACCCTCGAAGTTACGCCGGCCCATGCGGAATTGCTGGTGACGGCCTCACAGCTTGGCGATCTCAGCGTCAGCCTGAACAGCTTCGGGGATGAGGAAACCATCCTCGCGCGGCTGGAAGAGCGCGGCATCGACCATGGGAATTTCCTGAAGGTCGGGTTCTCGCCGTCTCATGGCCTCGAAGGTGCGGCCGGCGAGGCTGCTCCCGTCAACGGCGCGAACGGCCATGCCAGCCACAGCCTCAGCCCGGAGATGATCCGGCTCCTCGCCCGCACGCTGGACCAGGAAGAGAACGAGGCCTCCCAGCCACGGAAGCGGCCCTTCACCACGCTGGACGATACCATGCCGGGCTTTGCCCGCGCCTACCGCGCTTTCCTGCCAGGCTCTGGCGTGGCCATGCCCGCCGATGATGATGCCCCGGCGCCGGTCAGCGCTGCGCCGGCCGAGCGCGAGACGGTCATCCGTGTCTATCGGGCCTCGGCGGTGACGGAGGTCAGCTTTACCGAGTAAAGACCGGCTGGGTGGAGAGAACCCTGTCACCACAGGGTTGTTTCCGCCCGGATCCGGCGATCACAGGTCGAGGGGGATGGGGGGGGCGCCCAAAGGCGCGAACGAGGCAAGAAGGAAACTGGCCCATGCATGCTACCATCCGACGTTTCGTGCACGATGAGAATGGCGCCACCGCTCTGGAATATGGGCTGCTGGTCGCCGGCCTGGCCGTCGCGATCGTGGTTGCGGTCAATCTCTACGGTGCGGATATTGCCCAGTCTCTCGCCGATATCGGCGATGGCGCGTCCGGCGAGATCGCCACGGCCACCAGCAACGCCACTATAACGCCTCCGAATCCCAGCTGACAGGCAAGGTCAGGCACCCTGGCCGATGCTCGGCCACGGTGTCCTGAAACCGCTATCAGGGGGCAAGACCTCGGGCGGGCCAAGGCCCTCTTCAGGCCTCGGTATCGAGAAGCGTACCGGTCGGGTTTGTTTCGGCACCACCCGCCTCACCGACGGCCTCGCCCGGCATCTCTGGGCTCACCGTCGGTGCTGGCGTCAGCGGCGCTTGCGCAGGCTTCCCGGAATCGGATGCGCGTGGTGCGTCGCCGTCCTGGCGTGGATGCTCGCGGGTTACCTTACCCGTATCCGAGTCGCGAATCTGCATCACCGTCCGGTTGGTTGCCGGATCGAGCCTGAGCACAGGTGAGCGGAACGTCTCGGCGTCAACCGCCGAGGCGGTCTTGTCTTCTCCGGCTTGGGTCGGGGCGGCAACCGTGCGGTAGCGCACCATGTCCTGGCCGGACAGCGCAGACTGTGGGCGAGCGTACGCCGCCGTCAGTCGATCGGGCGCAAGGGCGCCCCCTTCGATGCGTGTCATCTTTTTGACACTCCCAGTGCATGAATACACCTTTGAAATGACTGTACTGCATTATTTGTTAATGCCCCGTTAGCGGCCCCCTTTTCTGCCGGTTTTCCTTGGGCGTATCCCCATGGAATTGCGCCCCCCCCTTCTGCCAAGCCTCTCGAAGAACTGGGATTAGTGAACTCTTAAGCCCTGCCGGCCTATAGCTGAGGGGGGACAGGGCATGAGGCGCACAGGAACGAGGGGCGTTCATGTCGAATTTTATGACACGATCAGGTTCGGGGCTCGAGGCATCGGCGCGAGGCCGACCCGCAGGGACGGGGCTCGGGCCGGATGGCCGGCATCTGACGGAGGCCGACCTGCCGGATCCATCCACCAAGCGTTGGGTCATGCGACGCAAGGCAACGGTGGTGGCGGCGGTCAGGTCGGGTCTGCTCAGCCTTGAGGAGGCCTGCGACCGTTATCAGCTCTCGGTCGAGGAGTTCGTCTCCTGGCAGCGGCTGATCGACCGTCACGGCGTGCGTGGCTTGCGGGCGACCCGCGTCCAGCATTATCGATCGCAGGAAGAGGGTGAGAGCCCCATGCGCGCCCGCGACTTCCAGACCGCCGAATAGCGCGCCGGCAAGACGGTACAATGGCCAAGCCGGATCCCTTCGGATCGGAACCTGCCTGAGGGGTGCCGGGTCAGCTGCGCGCCTGCGAAAATCCGGCCAGAATCAGGCTGCCCTCCGGAAGATCCTGTGCCCCTGCCAGCAGGAAACGACGCTCCCCCGCCAGCACCCAGGCGCCCTCCACCAGCTGCACCCTGCCCGCCTCGGCGAGCTCCGCGCGGCCGCGGCCCCGGACCATCAGATGCGGGCCGAGCCCGCCCGGTGGTGGCCCCTCATGCGGACCGATCACCGCCTCGCAGCGCAGACGAATCGGCGTGCCAGCACGGTAAGGTCCTGCCTGCCGGGCCAGATCCGTCGGAACCGGAACCAGCACCATCATCTCGCCGACCCGGGGTGCCGAAAAGTGCCTGACGGGAGGCATGGGGTCGTCCATCACCTCGCCGGCCCCGTCCTCGCGCGCCGACGAAGCGGGGCTTGCCAGATGGACCAGAACGGCCAGAAACGGCGGTCTCTCCCCCGGAAGCCGGTCGACGATGAGGCGTGCCGCATCAATGGCCTCGGCTGGCAGGCGTCCGGAGCGGACATCCAGCCTGACCCATCCCCCTTCGTCGAGGGCCAGCCGCAAGGCCATGTCGCTGAGCCTTGGAGCGATGCGGCCACGCAGCCGCTGACGCCTCTCAAGCGGAGTTGGCACAGGATCGCCGTCGACGATTTCCAGCTTCACCCCGACATCGTCATCGCGCAGCTGCCCCGGACCTTCGCCATAGGGGGCCACCGGCGGGATCGCGGCCGTACGCCCGGAAAAGCCGGCGGAGCCGCTGCTCATGCGCTTCTACAGACGTCGGCGGTCGGATCGCAGCATCCGACCTTCAGGCCCGGCGGCGCGCTGCCGGCTTCCCGGCAGATCGGTCCTCTGCCGAAGCCTGACAGGGACTCGAACGGGAGCGGCATCGCCAGGGATGGGGGGCCTTCTCATTCCATCTGCCCCGGCAGGCCGCTCATCAGCACCCGGGCGATGTTTTCCACATCGCTGGCGGCGGGCGTTCCGGGCGAGCGGGTCAGCAGCGGTGCCTGCGCCCGAATGGCTTCCCGCACATGGTTGTCGCGGCGCACGATCCCGATCAGCGGTGGCGTGAAGGACAGGAAGTTCCGGCAGGCCTTGGCGATCGTGCCATAGGTCTTTTCGCCCTCCGTCCGGGTGCCGGCCATGTTGACGATGACCCCCAGCGCCGCCCCGCGCCCCGCACCATGCGTCACCTTGATGAAGGCATAGGCGTCGGTGAGCGCGGTCGGTTCGTCGGTCGTCACGATCCAGATCCGGCGCGCCGCCATGCTGAGCTGGCGCACCTGCCGGTCGAGTCCGGCGCCGAGGTCGAGGATGATGCGGTCATAGCCATCGCTCAGCTCGTCCAGAGCCTGGGTCACCTGGGCAAGGCGATCCGGGCCGAGATTGACCATATGGCCGGAGCCAGAGCGACCGGCGATAATGTCGAAACCCCCGGCATGGAACGGTGTAACCGCACCCTTGAAGCTGCTGCGCCCGTCCATGACCTGGCTCAGATCGCGCGCCGGCATCAGACCAAGCTGCACGTCCACATTGGCGAGCCCCAGATCAGCATCGAACAGCAGCACGCGCTGCCCCTGCTGGGCAAGGGCATGAGCCAGCGTGATGGACAGCCAGGTCTTGCCCACACCGCCCTTGCCACTGGCGACGGCGACGAACTTGGCATGGCCGCTCGCGGCGGCCCTGGGCTCGGCGGCGGTCGGCAGGCGGGTTTCAGTCATCGCGTGTCTCGCTCACTGGGTGGAACCCTGGTTGGGGGAAGAAGGCGCATCGCGCGACGCCGCACGATAGGTGAAATCCGGCCCTCGTCCGGGTGGGTCCTGGGAACGGCCGGGGCGGTCGGGCGAAGGCGGCCTTGGCCCGGTATTCGCCTTCCGATCCTCCTCCCCGGGATCGAGCGGCATCATCAGCCGGGCAAGACCGGTCGGGGTCAGCGGCTGTACACGCTCTGCGGCGCGCGGCGAAGCGGTGACACCGGCAAAGGACAGCCGCCCGGCTTCGGCGGCTGTCAGCAGGCCGCCAAGCCGACGCGCGGCATCCACGCGGGCAGCCACCATCCGGCGGACGCCCACCACCTCGAAACAGCGGGCAATCTCGGCACTCTCCTCGGCGTCCCCGCCCGCCGGCAAGGCCAGCACCGGCTCCGCACCAGCGGCCTTCACGAGCCGCGCCAGCCCCTTCATGTCCTGGCTGTCGAAGGGAATGCGCCCGTCGGTATCGATCAGGATCAGATCATGATCGCTGACCGTCTCGACCGCATCACCAAGCGATTCCGGATCCTCCACACTCATCAGGTCGAGACCCAGAATGCGGGTGAAGGCCTGCAGCTGCTCCACACCGCCAGCCCGGACCGTGTCGGTCGTCAGCAGCGCGACCGAGCGGTGCGCCAGATGCGCCTGGGTCGCGAGCTTGGCGATCATCAGGGTCTTTCCGGCCCCGGGAGGCCCGACGATCATCAGGGGCGAGGTGCGCGCCTCCTGGTCGAGCGGCGCGAAGGCGAAGGAGCGGTCAAGGCAGGCAGCGAGCAGGTCGCCTGGATCCTCGATCGCCATGCCGGCCGCGCTGTCGAGGATTCGGTCGGCAAGCGAGCCGGGCACGCCGTGACGCATGAGCACCGCGGCAACGCGGTCGACTATGGTGTCGGCAATGCCGGCCGGGTTGGCATCCGGCTCGGGCCCGGCGGGCCTTTCCTCGATCTGGAAGCCGCCCGAATCCTCGATGGCCGCCGTGACGCGCACACCGGCACCGTTCTTTTCCTCACGCGTGGCGACGATGATGGCGTCGTCCCCGAGGATGGTGCGGACCTGGCCCATCGCCTCGGCAAGCGTGGCACCATGGAACGATTTCAGGCGCATCGCGAAAGATTTTCCCCACCGGCTGGCAACCCCTTCAGGGTAAACCACAAATTCGGGGCGAACAACTCAGGCCAGGATGTGACGACCGGAAGGCGGGTGGCCAGCATGTTCAGACCTGCCCGACCGTCTTGATGCGCGCCTTCGGGTGGACCTCGTTCTGGGACATCACGAAGGTCTGGGGGCGGAACCGTTCGATCACCGAGCGCACATAGGGCCGCACCCCGCTGCTGGTCAGCAGCACGGGCGTCTCGCCCTGCATCGCCGCCTTCTCGAAGGCCTGGTTGAGGGCCTGCATGAAGTTCTGGAGGTCGCTGGGCGCCATGGCCAGCTGCCGTTCCTCGCCCTGACCGACAAGAGCCTCGCCGAAGGCCTGCTCCCAGTCCGGCGACATGGTGATGAGCGGCACATAGCCGGCCGGCCCCGTCTGGGCATCACAGATCTGGCGTCCCAGACGCAGCCGGACATGTTCGGTGATCGTCATGGTCTGCCGCGAGAACGCCGACGCCTCCGCGATGGCCTCCAGGATCGTGGGCAGATCGCGGATCGAGATACGCTCACCCAGCAGCGCCTGCAGCACCCGCTGCAGACCGGCGATGTTGATCTGCGAGGGAATGACATCGGCGACGAGCTTCTGCGCTTCGGGTGGAAGGCCGTCCAGCAGGCTCTTCGTGGCGCTGAAGGACAGCATCTCGTCGAGGCTGTCCTTGATCACCTCGGTCAGATGGGTGGTGATGACGGTGGCGGCATCGACGACCGTGTAGCCCTTGAAGCCCGCCTCGTCCTTGTATTCCTCGGGGATCCACATGGCCGGCAGGCCAAATGTGGGCTCCACCGTTGCCTCGCCGGGCAGCGCGATCTGACGGCCCTCCGGATCCATGCAGAGATACATCTGGGGGCGCAGCTGTCCGCGCGCGGTCTCGATCTCCTTGATCAGGATGGCATAGGTATTGGCGCCGAGGCTGACATTGTCCTGGATACGGACCGCGGGAATGATGAAGCCCAGCTCGCTCGCCAGCTGGCGGCGCAGCGCCTTGATCTGGTCGGTCAGCTGGGTGCCGAGATCGCCATTGACCAGCGGCAGCAGGGCGTAGCCCAGTTCGATGCGGACCTGGTCCATGACCAGCGCATTCGAGATCGGCTCCTCACGCGGTTGCCGCTGTTCACGCGCTGCCTCGTCGGCGACCTCCTGGGCCCGGGCCCGTTCCTGCTTGCGGCGCCCGCGCGGGATCAGGAAGGCGGCGCCGCCAATCAGCAGGGCCATGGTCATGAACGGCATGAAGGGAATACCCGGCAGGACCGCCATCGCAACGAGCAGGCCCGCGGTCATGCCAAGCGCCCCGGGATAGGCCGAAAGCTGCCCGAAGAACACCTTCTCCGCCGGCCCGGTCGTGCCGGCCTTGGAGACCAGGATGCCCGCCCCGGTGGAGATGATCAGGGCCGGGATCTGGCTGACCAGCCCGTCGCCGATGGAGAGCAGCGTATAGGTCGATGCCGCATCGCCCATGCTCATCTCCATCTGCATGGTGCCGATGACGATACCGCCGACAACATTGATGAAGGTGATGATCAGCCCGGCCACCGCATCGCCGCGCACGAATTTCGACGCCCCGTCCATTGCACCGAAGAACGCACTTTCCTCCTGCAGCTCATCGCGACGCTTGCGGGCCTCGTCCTCGTCGATCAGGCCGGTGGAGAGATCGGCATCGATGGCCATCTGCTTGCCGGGCATGGCATCGAGGGTGAAGCGTGCCGCCACTTCCGCGATCCGGGTCGCGCCCTTGGTGATCACCACGAAGTTCACCACCACCAGGATCGCGAACAGGATCAGCCCGATCACGAAATTGCCGCCCATCACGAACGAGCCGAACGCCTCGATCACCTTGCCGGCGGCGTCGGGGCCTGTATGGCCATTGGCCAGAATCAGCCGTGTGGAGGCCACGTTCAACGCCAGGCGCAGGATGGTGGCGATCAGCAGGACGGTTGGAAAACCATTGAATTCCAACGGCTTGCGAATGAAGATCACCGTCATGAGAACGATCACCGAGAGCGTGATCGAGATCGACAGCGAGAAGTCGAGCAGCCAGCTCGGCATCGGCAGCAGCAGGACCGTCAGGATGCACAGGATCCCGAGCGCCATGGCCATGTCGCCGCGCTTCTGAAGGTCCGCCGTCAGATGGGCAAAGATGGGCGGAAGGCCGAGCTTGCCTCCGCCCGATTGTCCCGGCGCCGTCGTTGCCTGTTGGCCTGCGTCCGTCATCTGGGTCTTTCGCTCCCGGGCTCAGCCCTGCTCTCAGCCCGCTACCGGGGCTCCCTCGCGCGGCTGCGGGACGGACACGCCATCATCGGCATATTGCTTCAGCTTGTTGCGCAGGGTGCGGATCGAGATGCCAAGGATGGTCGCGGCATGGGTCCGATTGCCCAGACAATGGTCGAGGGTGTCGAGGATGAGCGCCTTCTCGACCTCGACAACGGTGCGGCCGACCAGCCCCGCCGTCGATCGCGAGCAGGAGTCCCGATTCATGGCAAA
>CAZPBH010000010.1:0-17579 GCA_964584645.1 uncultured Rhodospirillales bacterium
CGTCGAAGGCCGCGTTGCGAAGAACCTGGTCGAGGATTGCCTCCCCGTGCGTGTCGTGAAGCTCTGCCATGTGAAAGCGAGGTGCACGAACGGGCTTTGAATTCAAGATCAGCTTCGCCTATAAGGATGGATCGCGGTACACCATGCGCCTGAGCGGGTCCTGAGTGGTGGCTCGCGAAGGATGAAAGGTCAGGGACCGCCATGGCGGCCGGGAACGGCGCTGTGCGGTCGTTTTCGTGTCAACCGTGGCTCGTATCCGCATTGGCGGCCACCGACGTGCCAGAGAGGGAGTGAGTAAGATCGTTCAGGTCATCGTCCGCGACAACAATGTCGATCAGGCCCTGCGCGCGCTCAAGAAGAAGATGCAGCGCGAGGGTATTTTCCGCGAGATGAAGCTTCGCCGGAACTACGAAAAACCCTCCGAAAAGCGCGCGCGCGAGAAGGCCGAGGCCGTTCGCCGCAGCCGCAAGCTGCTGCGCAAGCGCCTCGAACGGGAAGGCTACTGACCTTCCCGACGGCTGCGGGGTCGGCGCGTCCGATCCGCCGCGACCGGCATGAGCCGCCTGGATCCCGGGCGGCTTTTTTGTTGTGCCCTGCCTCATGGCTCGGCTCGAAGGCCGGGCCCGCCATCGGGCTGGCCAGCAACCTTCCGGTGATGTCTTGTAGGCGCTTCCAACCCTCTGTAGACTAATCGTTAAGGATGATCTTTGGGGGTGTGGCGGCGCATGTGGGGAGCGTTCGTCGCCCGGGCGATGAGCCCGATACATCGCAAGCCCGACCCCATCGGGGCGGGAGCGAAAAAAGAGGGGGGCGCAACATGGAAACGCAGCCGAACACCCGGCGGCAATCAGGGTTCAGCCCGTTGAGCCGGATGCTCTGCGTGCTCGTGGCCGGCCTGTGGGCCGGTCTGGCGTATCCGGCTTCGGCGCAGGACGCGGGCGGGTCGCAGGCCAGCGCGCCCGGCGAGGTCCGTTCGACCGAGCGGTTCTCCCCGGTCGGCCCGCGTGGTCAGGACACCCAGATACGCAGGGATCCCCGCAATCTGGACGCGCTCAACCCGGCCGAACGCCTTCAGCTCCGTCAGGCCATCGCCAACAGCCCGGTGCTCGACCGCCTCAACCGGTCGGGTGCACGGATCACCCCGCTCGGCCGCAGTTTCGGCATGACCGGATGGCTCGTCGAAATCGATGACGAGATCAACACGCTCTACATCACACCGGACGGCCGCGGCGTTGTCTCCGGCATCATGCTCTCGCCCGACGGGGCGAGCGAGACATCCCGGCAGCTGGAGACGCTGGCGGCGTCAGGGGTGGATCTGCGCGGCCTGGGCACGGCGGAGCCCGGTGCGGCCCCGCCCTACGTGCCCAAGGGGATGGCGCTGGGCGACATGATGATGGAGGAGTTCAGCTTCACCGCCTACATTCCCTACGGCAATCCGATCGCCCCGCCGCTTTATATCGTGGTCGATCTCAACTGCATCTTCTGCAAGAGCTACTGGCAGGAACTGCAGAAGCTCGAACCCCTGTTCCAGCGGGTCAATGTGCGGCTCATTCCGGTCGGCTGGCTCAACGACAGCAGCACGGAACGTGCCGCCCGCCTGCTGGCTGACGACAATCCCTTCGAAGCGTGGGAAGCCGCCATGAACAGCGATTATCGTCTGCTGGACGGTCAGCCCACGAGCCAGCATTTCGAGCTGATCGAGCAGAACGAGACGATCCTCAAGCGCTGGAACCTCTCGGGAACCCCGTTCACCATCTTCCGCGACCACAAGGGCGAGGTGAAGCTGTTCCGGGGCGAACCGGCCAACGTCAATGATCTCCTGAACGCCGTCCGGGGGCCGATCCCGGCCGCCGCCGATCGTTCCGGCGAGCAGAACCAGTGAGCCGGGCGCTCACGGCAAGGATGGAGGCAGGGCAGCGATGAGCGAGACCGACTTCCCGGAGACAGCCGAACAGACCGAAAACGAGAGGGGAGCGCGGCCGGGGGCAGGCCAGCAAGGTGCAGGCGGAGCGGACCCGATGCTCGGACCCGATAGCCGCCCCAATAGCCGTCAGGAGCGCGATGCACGCCTGCGCGCCCGCCTGCTGGCGTTTCAACGCATCGGGGCGCCGATCCTGTCCGCCATCGCGGACTGGCGCTATGTCGACCCCGATTCGGTGCCCGAGGCGCGCACCGAAGAGGATGACGCGCGGCTGTTCGCGCAGATGCTCGACAGCACGGTCACCGTCGCCAATAACGCGGCCGAAGCGATGGGCGCGGCCGACGGCCCCGAGGACGACTGGATGCGCTGGAGCCTTGCGAGCGCGCTGTCGAACATCGTGACCGCCCATTTCCGCGCCACGGGACGGGTCCTCTCTGTCGACGACAGCGAGCGGGTGGTCGGGGCCATCGACTATGGCGGGACCCGGGTGGAAAGCTTCCAGCTGGCTGATGAACGGGGCCGCGACCGGGCGATTAGGTCGTTGCGCATCCGGATTGTCGATGCTATGGCCCCCGTGGTGGGCGCGGTGGCGCGCTTTTCCTTCGGTCGCGATGCCCATGGACTGGTGGTTCAGGTGACGGACACGATACTTTCCTATGCCGCCGAGGTGACCGACCGGCTGGCACCCGCCAGCTGGAGCGATGAGGAATGGGCCTCGATGTACAAGGGCGTGCTGCATGCGGCCTGCGATCTCTACGCCGACTGCCATTATGCTGAAATGGACCGGCTTCTCGACATGACCCCGCAGGAACGCAGCCAATATGTCCGTCAGCACGAGATGGACGTGCCGATGGAGCCGGTCTGGAAGGCTTTCGAAACCCGGCTGTCGATGCTGACCACCGTGGTGGAGAACCTTGACCTGCCCGATGACGGTGAGAGCTCCTCCGCCTCCAGGGCCAGAGCGGAGGGATGAGCGCCTCGGCGACCGCTCTCGCGGCCTGTCTGATGCTGGCTGCCGAAACCTATCAGGTGCCGCCCACGGTCCTGCTCGGTATCCTGCACGTCGAAGGCGGGCGTGTCGGCCAGGAAGTGGGGCCGAACACCAACGGCACCTACGATCTGGGGCCGATGCAGATCAACACGGTCTGGCTGCCCGAACTCGCCCGGCACTGGCAGGTGGACGAGGCGACCGCCCGGCGCTGGGTGCGCGACGATGGCTGCGTCAATTTCGGCGTCGCGGCCTGGATCCTGCGTGGCCGCATCGATCGGACGGGCGATCTCGTGATGGGCATCGCGCATTATCACTCGGCCACACCGCATATCGGGGCGCGTTATGCCACCAAGGTCGTCAATGCGATCCGCCGGCTGGTCTCGGCAGGGTATTGAGGCGGGGAAGCAACAAGGAAGCGGCGTCGGAAAACCGCAAACGGGCACGAGGCGGTCGCCGGCACGGGGCAGATCGGGCAGGGAAATGGGAACCGCGCCGATCGGAAGGATGGGAAGTCGGATGATGACGCGTTTGACAATCGAGGATCGTTCACGACACGCTGTCCCTGCGGCCGGCGTCCGACGGGCGGCGCTCCTCTGTGGCGCCGTGATGTGGCTGGGCGCCTGCGGGTCGGCGGGCCTGCCCTTCAGGCCGGACCTGGCCCCCGAAGTGGATATCATTGCCCCCGATCCGGTTGAACTGCGGCTTGCCGAAGCGGCCGAGCAGGCCTCCGCGGCGCTGGACACGCTGGCCCGGATCGAGCGGGTCCGCACCCCGCCGCGCGAGATGGACCCGATCGAGAACGTTCCGCCCGAGCTGGCCCAGCCGATGAGCATCGACTGGGTAGGTCCGGTCGAGCCCATCATCGCCCGGCTGGCCGAGCGCGCGGGCTACAGCTTTGCCACCCTGGGACGACGCCCTCCGGTCGAGGTCATCGTGCGGGTGCGCGGTGAGCAGCGCGCCCTGATCGACATGCTGCGCGACATCGCCCTGCAGGCCGAAAACCGGGCCAACCTGCTGGTCGATGCCCGCCGCGGGCTGGTCGAGCTGCGCTACAAGAACGCCTTCGACGAATAGGCGACGACGCAAGAGGGGCATGGCCGGCGCGTCTCGCAGACAGCCGGCCATGAAGCGATGAGGGAGGGGAATGTGAACGGATCGGGAAGATGGGCGCCAAGATGCGCCATGGCCGTGCTTGCTGCCCTGATGGGGGCGAGCCTGCCCGCACAGGCTCAGCTGGGCGAGGAATCGCGGGTCGATCTGGCCCCTGCCCCGACCCTGGAAGAGCTTCAGGAGCTCGACCCCCGCCAGTATGAATCGGTTGAGGTCGGCCTCCAGATCCGGCTCGACGCCATGGAAGAGGCCGCGCTCAGCTTCGGCGCGCGCGGTGGGCTGGCACACCGGTTCCGCGAGATCGGGCAGGCGCTGGAACGCTATCAGGCCCAGCTCGACCGCACGTTCAACTTCCAGCGTCTCGTGATCAACGCCCCCAACGGCCTGCTTCTGGAGCCGCCCGTGGTGACCGAGGCCGAGAACGCTCTCCTGCTGTCAGACCGCGGACAGACCGCCGCCACCACCGAACTGATCCTGCGGATCAACAACCCCGCCCGCCTGACCACCACGGCGCGCGACTGGCGCGAGTACCTTCTGCGCGAGTTCGGCGAGGTCGAACCGCCGCCGGAGGTCCTGCTGCCGCGCAATGATGAGGAGCGCGAACTGTGGCGCGACTGGGTCGCGCGCGGCTGGGAAGAAGGGATCGAGCAGGCGAACGAGATTTTCAACGAGGATTTGAACCGCCTCACCCGGGATTTTAACGGAATGGTTCGATATCGTCGGTTATTGGCTGAAGGGATGATAACGGAACCCTTCACGACCGCCTGGAACCGCGGCGTGACCGGGGGTGGGGAAGAGATGCGGGTCGGCGATGCCGGCGTGCGTATCACCGCGCCCTCGGCCCTGAATCCCGAGGTGGACCGATGGCGCCCAGCGGAGAGATACGACTAGAGGACCGTCCCGAAACGGTCGTCGACGGGCCGCCCGGCCTGCCGCAGGCGCCCCCTGTCGGCAGTTCTACCGATCAGGACCCGGCTCCGGCTGCGGAAAGCGCGCCCGAACCGCCGATTGGCGAGGTGCGCAGCGTCACCCTCTGGGAGCGCGAATCCAATCGGCTCACGCCTGATGACATCGACCCGCTGCTGATGCATTGCGTGGGTCTCGGCACCTCCGACATCTCGCTGCAGACCGACCGGCCGGTGACCGTCGAGGTGCATGGCGAGCTTCACTGGGTGACACGCCGCAAGCTCGACAGCGCCGACATGGTCGTGCTGCTGGAGAAGATCTATGGCGCCGACGCCGTGGCGAAGCTGGCAGGCGGCAAGGATCTCGACCTTTCCTACGAGATCAGGCCGGAGCGCCATCGGCGGATCCGGTTCCGTGTCAACTGCACCGCCATCCTCTCGAGGGGCCGGGATTCGGTGCAGATCACGATGCGGACACTGCCGCAGACACCCCCGACCTTCGAGCAGCTCGGCATCGAGGAGCAGATCTGCGAGAGCTGGGCGCCGCGCCAGGGTCTGGTGCTGGTAACGGGCCCGACGGGATCGGGGAAGTCGACGCTTCTGGCCGCCGGCTGTCGCTCGCTGATCGAGCGCACGGAAGGCTGCGGCAAGATGCTGACCTACGAGGCGCCGATCGAATTCGTCTACGACGATCTGGTCAATGAGAAGAGCCTGGTCGCCCAGACGGAGATTCCACGCCATGTCCCGACCTTTGCCGATGGGGTCCGCAACGCCCTGCGCCGGAAGCCCATGGTCATCCTCGTTGGCGAAGCGCGCGACCGGGAGACGGTTTCGGCAGCGATCGAGGCCGGGCAGACCGGCCACGCCGTCTACGCCACCGTCCATACGATCGGGGTTGCGGCCACGATCCGACGCATGGTCTCGGTCTTTGAGCCGGCCGAGCGGATGGAGCGCAGCTATGCCCTGATGGAGACCTTGCGGCTTGTCGTCACCCAGGCGCTCGTTCCCAAGGTCGGGGGTGGACGTGTCGGGGTCCGTGAATGGCTGGCCTTCACCGACGACATCCGCGAGCAGATGCTGGGCATCGAGAACCAGAAATGGGTTCTCGAACTGCAACGGATGGTGCCGGTGCGCGGGCGTTCCATGGCCCAGTCGGCCGAGCGGCTCTATCAGGAGGGCCTGATCGAGAAGCGATGGTACCTGATGCTGAGCCAGTCGACAGCGGCCGGCTGACCCGGTCCCGGCGCAACGGGTCGTCGAGGCGACGCACCTGGCCGGACATGTGAGGAGCGAGGAAAGATGAGTCATTGGCGCAACTCGATGAAGCCGACGCGGTTCTTCTTCATGGACGCCCGGGCAGCCCTGTTCTTCCTCGTCCTGATGATGCATTTCAGGCTCTGGACCTTCCTGGCGGTGCTGACGATCACGGTGATCTTCTGGATGGCCGAGCGGTTCGGGCTGACCTATGGTGCGGCCCTGCGGGCCGTGAGGCTCTACATCATCGGCCCGAACCGGCCGAGCCTGATCTGGACATCGAAGCGGCGCATGATCGATTATGGCTGACCCGTGACGGGCAGCAAATCGTTCATCCGCACGCGATTACCCTCAACTTCCCCATTGTCTTGAAAGCCTTATCGCCGTATCCCTGAACTGGGAGCTCGGAATAACCGCTGGCATCGCGGTTCCAGCGCGGGAGATGAGGAGAGGGTATGAAGTTCACCAAAGCGCGGCCGCGCGCCGGTTTCGCCCCTGAAATCCTGAAACTTGAAACCGGATGCGCAAGGACTGTCAGTCCCGGCGCGTCACAGAAGGCAGGGATCATGAACGCCGTCGGGTTTCTGGCGGGGTCATGGATGCTGTCGACAGGTGCCGCCGCCGAGGCGACGGAGCTGCGGCTGCCGCCGCTGGACCCGGTTGTCTCTCTCGGCCTCGAGCGCGCCGAGGTGCTGGCCGAACCCCTGCCCCCGGCCGCGGTCGAGATTGGCCAGGAAACGGTCCCGCAACGCTGCTGGACCGTTCCGGACGAAACCCCGATCAGCCATGGTGGCGGCGCGTTTCAATACGTCCCGCCGCAGCAGATGCGGGAGGTCTGCGAGCCGATCCCGCAGCGCCCTGCGCTCGATATCGCCTATCAGGCCATCGACCCGGATGCCGCCGGCAAGAGCCGCCCGGCGGCTTCATGGGCCTATGGCGCCGGGGACGACCCGGTCGACGGCCGGCCGGAGAACTGGAACAGTGATGTCACGCCGCGTGTGAGCGAGCGCCACCTCGAGGCCACCCGCGCGAGCGCTGCCGCGCCGTCAGTGACGACAACGCCGCAGGAGCCGGGCGCGCCCGTTTACGGCTTCGGCGCCGAGCTGCCGCTGGTGACCGCCTTGCGTCAGATCGTGCCGCAGGACCGCCATGTTGCCTATCGCCCGGGCCTGCCGCTTGGCAGCACGGTGAGCTGGCAGGGCGGTGAAGGCTGGCGGATCGTCCTTCACCGGACGCTGAGCCCGCTGAACCTGACCTTCGAGGAGCGTGGACGGCTGATCTATGTCGATCAGGCAGGCATGAAACCCCGCAATCGGGCTCCGCTGAACCTGGCTTCGGCGCCCGGCACGGGCGGGATGGAGACTGACCGGCAGGATTACTGGGTCGATGGCCGGCTGCAGCCGGCACGTGGTGACATGCAGGCGGGCTTCGCCACACCGGTCGATCTGACCCCCACCCTGCCGCGCGAGAACCGCCAGCTGGCTCAGGCACCCGGCGAGCCGGTGCCCCAGGGTCGCGAGGGCGTGGGCCGCGCCTGGCTGGTCGAACGCGGCCTGACCCTGCGCGAGGTGCTTGAAAGCTGGGGCGCCGCAGCGGGCTGGACGATCGTCTGGTCGAGCGAGCGGGATTACTTCATCGAGGCATCGGCAGCCTTTTCAGGTGAGTTCGAACAGGCCGCGGCCGAGCTGGTCCGGGCGTTCTCCACGGCCGAGCCGCCGGTGATCGCCACCTTCTATCGCAACCGAACGGTTGTCATCGAAACGCAGAGTGACGGCGACACCGAATAGGTGTCACCAGGGGAGGGACGGCAGGAGCCCGGCCCGAGCGGTCGGGCACCCCGCGGTGCCATGATTGTTTCGGGCGTGCCATGCCCGTCATGAGGGGGAGTTGGGGAGATGAACATGAACGAGGCCACGCATCGCAGGGGTCCTGCGCGCGCCGATAGCTCCGGCCGGCTGAACCGCGCCGGTGGCGCCACCCTTATGGCACTTGCCGCCCTTGTGGCCGGGTGCACGCCGTTTCTGAACAACACCGACAACTTCGTGCGTAACCAGCGCGCTGACGCCAACCAGCAGCTACGGACCGCCGAACAGCCGCGGCCGGCGCGCGACATTTCCACGGTGCGCTATTCCAACGACGTCTGGCTCGGCAATCGAAGCTTCCGCCGCAATTTTGGCGAAGAGCTCCCGAGCCGGTTCCAGAGCATCACGCTGATCGCCGCGGAGCCACTGGAGTTGCAGGAAATCGCCGCCGAGATAACCGAGATCACCGGCCTTCCGGTCAAGATCGAGGAAGGTGCAAGTGAAGGCGGGGCCGAGGAGGGCGGGCCCAGCCCTGCCGGTGGGGCCGGCGTCGGCACCGGCATGGGTGGAGAGACCAGCATGGCGATCAGCCATCAGGGCAGCCTGCGTTCCCTGCTCGACAAGGTGGCCTCGCGCTTCAACTACAGCTGGGAGTACCATGACGGTACGCTCTATTTCCTTGAATATGTGACGCGGACCTTCGCACTGCGCACGCTGCCGACCAGCACCACCTACGGGGCGACGGTTTCCTCGGGCGGGACAGGCGATACCTCCAGCGCCCAGGATCTCGGCTTCGATGCGGAGATCAGCATCTGGGCCGAGATCGAGTCGGCGCTCGAAACGCTCGTTCCTTCGGGTCAGGGGAGCTATGCGCTCTCGCCCTCGACCGGCACAATCACGGTCACGGGCTCGCCCTGGACCCTGCGCGGCGTGGAACGCTACATCCGCAGGCAGAACGAGGTCCTGAACCGGCAGGTCGTCATCTCCGTTCAGGTGCTGAGCGTGCGCTCGACCCGCCGCGACCAGTTCGGTCTCGATCTCGACGTCGTCTTCCAGGACATCAATGAACGCTTCGACTTCAACCTGGCAGGCCCGCCCGTCACGCTCGACACCCCGGGCAATCTGGGGTCGTTCGGTGCGGGTATCCTGAGCCCGACGGACAATCCGGCGCTGGGCCAGTGGAACGGAACGCGCTCGATCATTCAGGCGCTTTCGACCCGCAACGAAGTCAGCCTCGTCACCAGCGCCTCGGTCACCACGCTGAACAACCAGGCGGTTCCGGTGCAGGTGGTGCGCCGTCAGAACTACGTGGCCAGCACCGCGACCACGGTCACCGACGGCATTTCCTCGACCGAGGTTTCCACTGACACGCTCTCCACCGGTTTCATCGTCAATCTCATCCCGCGGATCCTCTCGAGGGGCGAGATCATCCTGCAATATTCGCTGTCACTTTCGGAGCTGCTGGCTCTCGAGACGTTCAATGCCGGCGACACCACCTTGCAGCTGCCCGACGTGAACAGCCGCGAATTCGTCCAGCAGATCCGCATCGGCTCGGGCGATACGCTTGTGCTTGCGGGGCTGGAGCAGAGCTCGGACCGGTATAACGAACGGGGCATCGGCCGTCCGGACTTCTTTGCCGCAGGTGGTCAGCGCGAGGGAGACCGGTCGGACGAGATCATCGTGATCATGGTCACCCCCGTGATGCTGCGCTAGGCTCATGGCAGGGACTGGCCGACGGGATGATAATCCCGAAGGCGGTGCAGGGGAAAGCGGGGAAGCCCGATGATCGACGTGGACCAGCGCGGCCGGCAGGCCGGAGAGATAGAAATCGGCGGTGTCGCCTATGCGGCCGGCATGTTCTGGCAGCTTGCCGACGAGCCGGCCCGCGTGACGAGCGAGGCGCGCTCGGTCGCCTCGACGGTGGGTGTGGAGGCAGATGTCATCTGTGTCCAGCCGAGCGCGCCGGCCCAATACGGGCTTGGCTGGACGGAATCGAACCACAAGACCGGCCAGCGGCCGCTCGCTCTGGCGGCGACCCAGAACATCGGTGGTTCGTTCCTTGGCTGCTTTCCTGTCGGAGATCAGGACCGATACTGGTTCGGCCGCGCCAAGGACGGGGTCATCATGCCCGATGGCGATGCCCTGTTCGACAATCTGAATGCAGCGCGCGACCGCTTCGAGGCGGCCTATGCCGAGGCCGCCGACGACGTCGTTATCTTCGCGCCGGATTCATGGGGCATACCCGGCGCGAAGGAAGGCAATCTTGCCGAGCTGATCACCAAGGCGCCGACCATCCGGCTGGCCTCGCGGGAGAGCGCGCTCGGCAAGTTCAAGCTCGTGTTCGTGGCGGTGATCGTGCTGCTGGCGGCGGGCGCCGGGGCCTATTGGTGGTTCGACCAGCAGGCCAAGGAGCGCGCGGCCGCCGAACGGCGTGAACAGCGCGCGATCCAGCAGGCGATGGCCGCCGCCAATCCGTGGTTCCGTGAACCGCTGCCTTCCGCCGTGCTCGATGCGTGTTACGCCGGTTTCACCGATCTGCCGCTGATCGTGCCCGGCTGGTCGATGCGCACTGCCCAATGTGACGGGCGGGTCATCGCCGCCCGCTGGAGCAAGGAGCAGGCGGGTCTCATCGCCTCGCTGCGTGACGCTGCCGAAGATGCCGGATTCGGCCTCCAGCTGGGCGATGGCGGCACCAACGCCATTCTCTCCCGACCCATCACCGGGCTGCCCACGCGCGAGCAGATCGGCGCGGCAACGCCCGGCAACGAACTCTGGCAGGGGGACCTCATCCGCGAGCGGCTCTGGGAAATGGGCAACCGCCTGGGCATGCCAATCAATCTGACCGGGGGCCGGCGAGGACCGCCGCCGCCTCCACCGCGCGGCAGCGATGGTCGTCCCCTGAACGTACCGCCACCGCCGTCCGCGATCGATTTGCGCATGTCCGCGTCCCTGCCGGTGAACACCTGGTCGAGCGTGCTCGACGACGTTCCCGGCGCGGTGGTGGAAACCATCACCTGGACCAGCGGCGGCGAAGGCGACAACTGGCAGATTTCCGCGCGGATCTATGAATCACAAATCCGCCAGCTTCCGGGCAGCAATTAACCGTACATTATCGTCTCCACGGCACCCTACTCGGGCGACAAGCTCGCATTCGGGGGAAGTGTCGGAGGAGCCGAACAATGGGATTCATGCACAATGTGCGCAGCTTGATGCGCAAGGACCAGATGCGGCCACAGTTCTGGGCCGGCTGTGGGGCAGTCAGCGTGACAGCGATCGTGCTGGCCCTTAACGTGATCGACCATCCAGCGGCGGCCCAGAACGCCGGAAACGGTTTTCCGGGCGGCCAGCAGGCCGGGTTCGGAATACCTGCCGGGATGCCGGAAATGGCACGCCCGCCCGCACATCAGGCAGCGAGTCAGGCCGGTGGCATGGGCAGCATCTCTGCGCTGCTCACCGAGCCCGACCAGTCCTATCTGGAGGTGATGGAGCAGTGGGAGCAACGCATCCGGCTGCTGCAATACGCCCTGAAATATTCCGAACTTGAGGTTCGGCGGGCCCAGCAGGAAAAGCAGCTCAACCAGCTGCGCAAGGAAAACGCCGATTTCGAATTCCTCGCTTCGGGTGGGTTCGGCGATGAAGAGGCCGACCTTCCGGGCAAGCGCGTGAATGACATCAAGCGTGAGCCGGCGGCCGAGGAAATCCAGGGATTGCGGGCCGATCTCGACGAAATGATGGGCAAGCCGGCGGCCAATGGAATCGTCAAGGATGCCGGGGCCGAAGAAGCCGAGACGGTAGCCGCCCCGCCGCCTGCACCACCGCGGATCCAGGTCCATACGGTGCGTGGCGTGGAAGGTGAGCTGACGGCGACCATGGTCGCAGATGGCGGCTTCGTGCTCTCCGTTCAGGAGGGCGACGAGGTCGGCAATGGCCACCGCGTCACCCGCATCTCGCATGCCGGGGTCACGGTTCGGGCAGCCGAAACGGGCAAGGTTCACAATTTTGCGGTCGTACGCCGCGATGCCGGCGCCGGTTCGCCTGTCGATCTGGCACCGTTCATGGCAGGTGCCGGTCGCCTGCCGAGTTTTCCGGGGCGGAACTGAGCTTCCGTTCCTGAACCTGCCTGGAGGCTTGGAGGCCCGATGGTCCTGAAACTGCGCCAGCGTTCGGGCTCGAGGGGTGACGGGCCGGGTGATGCAGCTCACGGTGCGGATACGCCCTCCGACAAGGAGGATGTCCGCACCACGGCTGCCACCCGGCCTTCGCCTTCGGCTTCGCTCGAAGAGGTGTCCCCGCAGGTTTCGAGCGAAACCGCCAGCGGCCGGGCCGAGCCTGGACCGGGGGAGGCGGTCGCCCCGCCGCGACAGGCACCCTCTCAGGCACGGGAACCCCATGGAGCCAGCAAGACGGCCGCGAACCGCGAGCCGCCGCCAGCGCCGGCTCGCGATACCTCGAAAGCGGAGGCGCCTGAGGCTCGACGCGCCTCTTCTCCCCCTGCTTCCCGGCCCGAACGGCCCGCGAAACCGGCGCCGACCGAAGATGCCAGGAAGGCGGCAGAGCCGAAGGAGGAGGGCGGCGACACAGGCTCGGGCTTCCGGTTCTCCACCGACGATCCGATTTCGCGTCGTGCCATCCACGACGCCCTGAACGAGCTGGTCGAGGTCACCAAGAATTCCATGGGCCAGCCCTCCACCTCCGAGGTTGCCCCGATCATCGAGCGCCTCGTCACCCATTCGGGTGTCCCCGTTACGGGTGAGGGTGGCATTCTCGAGCGCCCCCCCGAACAGCGCGAGATCATGTGCCTGTTCAAGAACGGGATCATGCTCGTGTCCCGCTCGCATCTCAGTGATCCCTACGTCCTGAAATTGCAGAGCTATGCCCGGTTGCGCGGCGTGCCCGTCGACCGGCCGATCCCGGTCTCGCTTGAGACCATCAGGGAGGCCTACAGGCGCGGCGGCACCGACGATCGCAAGCCGATCACCACCACCCAGATGCAGCGCGACATCGCGCGCCTGATTGCCCAAGCCGCGGGAGAGAGCGCGTCCGACATCCATATCATCGTCGATTCACAGCGCTGCATCGTGGAAATGCGCCTGAACGGCGTTCTGCGTCAGAAGCTTGAATGGCGCAGCGAATATGGCACCGATTTCTGCGCTGCCTGCTTCGCCATGGCCGATGCCTCGGATGCAAACTACAACCCGACCGAATATCAGGCGGCCCGGATCAGTCGCGAAACCTGCGAGCTGCCCGAAAACGTTCAGGCCCTGCGGCTTCAGTTCAACCCGATGGCTTTCGGCGGACGCTATCTTGTCATTCGTCTGCTGTTCCGGGGGGATTCTTCCGGTCGCCAACAGGGGCGCCCCGACAAGCTCGGCTACGGGCCAGGCCAGATCAAACTCCTCGACAAGATGTGCGCGACCCCTTTCGGGATCGGGATCATCAGCGGCCCGACCGGCTCGGGGAAATCGACCACCCTTTTCAACCTGCTCGCCAAGACGATGGAGCAGTGCAATTTCGAGCGGAACGTCATCACCATCGAGGACCCGCCCGAACGGCCCATCTTCGGCGCCAAGCAGATGCCTGTCACCAACGCCCCCTCGCCCGAGGAGCGCGCAAGGAAGTTCATTCAGGCCATCTCCGCCGCGATGCGATCCGACCCGGACACCATCATGATCGGTGAGATCCGGGACAAGGAAAGCGCCAAGCTGGCGGTCGAGGCAGCGATGACAGGCCACCAGGTGTGGACCACCGTCCACGCCAATGATGCGCTGATGATCGTCAACCGGCTGCGCGATATCGGGGTCGAGGAATACAATCTGTTCACCCCGGGGATGATTTTCGGGCTGATGGGTCAGCGGCTTGCGCGCAAGCTGTGCGACTCGTGCAAGATCCCCGTGGAAGAGGCGCATGCCAAGGGGCTGGTTCCCGACGGCCTCTGGGAACGTCTCAACCAGGCCGTCAACCTCGACGATCACGAGATCTTCTGGCCCGGGGACGGATGCCCGACCTGCGGGGTGAACAAGGGCTATGGCGGGCGTACGGTGGTGGCCGAGGTTCTCTACCCGGATATCGAACTCATGGCGCGGCTGCGCGAGAATGATCGCCTCGGCGCGCGGCGCTACTGGATCGAGGAAATGGGCGGCATCTCGATGCTCGTGCACGCCCTTGACCGCATGAAGTCGGGCGCGATCAGCCCGATGGAAATCGAACGGGTGGTGGGCCCGATCGAGCTGACGCCGGAGGAAACGGCGCACATTGCAAGATTTGGGGCCGATACCGGTTAGAGGGGGAAATCATGGCAACGTCACTCGACACGACTCTCGCCAAGCTGAGTTTCAGCTCCAAGCAGCGGCTGCGCGTCTATCGCAAGATCGCGGTCATGACGCGCTATGGTCTGCCGCTCAACCGGGTGCTGGACATGATCCATGATCAGGCCACCCATAACGGCCGCAAGCCTTCGGCTCCGATGGCTGTCGTGATGGACAGCTGGCGCCGGGCCATCCGCAACGGCCGTTCTCTCAGCCAGGCCGCCGGCCCGTGGGTTCCGTTCAATGAGCGGATGATGATCGAGGCGGGCGAGGAGAGCCAGAACCTCTCCACCTCGCTGGAAAACCTGATTGCCATCAACCTGGGCTCCTCCAAGATGAAGGGCGCGATCATCGGCGGGCTGGCCTATCCGGTCATCCTGGCGCTTTCGATCTGCGCCGTCTTGTGGCTCTTCGGCCTCAAGGTGATCCCGGCCTTCGACACGATCCATCCCAAGGAAAGCTGGACGGGTCTTGCCGGGCAGATGGCCGCGATGTCGGATGCCGTGCAGGTCTACCTGCTGCCGTCGATCATCGGCATCGTCCTGTTTATCGCCCTGCTCGTCTGGCTGATGCCGCGCTGGACAGGTCCGCTGCGCAAACATGCTGACAAGATCCCGCCCTTCTCGATCTACCGGCTGGTGACGGGCGCCGGCTTCATGATGTCGATCGGAGCGCTGATCGCGGCCGGGGTGCAGACCAGCCGGGCGCTTGAGAAGATCGCGCGCAACGCCTCGCCCTGGCTGAAGGAGCGTCTCAACGCCTCGCTGCGCTATGTCTATTCCGGGCAGAACATGGGCCGCTCGCTGCAGAAGGCCGGACACGACTTTCCCGACAAGGAAATCATCGAGGACCTCGTCGCCTATGCCGACCTGCCCGCCTTCACCGAGATGCTGGAGCAGATCGGTCAGGAATGGCTTGAGAACGCCATCGAGATGATCAAGGGTCAGGCCAAGATCATCAACGGGGTCATGCTCGTCCTGATGGGGGCCACGATCTCATGGATGTTCAGCGGCCTGTTCGACATCCAGCAGCAGATCTCCAACGCCACCCAGGGCGGCGGCTTCTGAGCACGGGGCAGGAAGGCCGGCTTGAAGGAGGGCAGGTGTCGTGGGGGCATCGGCACGGAAAGGATCGCGCCGCGGGACGCGCCAGGCCGGGGTAACGCTCCTCGACATGGTGATGGTGACGGCCTTTGCCGCGACCGTTCTTTTTGGCGGGGTGTTCCTCTACCACACAGCGGTCAAGCAGGCGCGGCTGCAGAAGATCGAGCAGCAGTTGATGGGTCTCTCCGCCACGGTCCGGGACCTCGCCGCTGTCAGCGGGCGCTATCATGGCATCACCCGGGACCAGATCGTCACGCTGAACGCCGTACCGGCCGACATGGTTCAGGATGGCACCATCCTGCATGTGTTCGGCGGACAGGTCGACATTGCCGGCGGGGCCGATTGCCTGGGGGCCGGCCGGCCCGTCCCGATACGCTTCTGCGTCGAGTTGCAGGACCTCCCGCGCGCGGCCTGTATCCAGCTCGTCCAGCGGATCGGCCTTGAGGGGCTGAGTGGCCGCGCCGCCGAAATCGGACCGGACTACATCTCTCCCGTCATGGGCATGGCACCGATCGAGCTGGCCAATCTCTACTGCACGGCCGAGAACACCACTGTACGGATGGGATTCAATTGATGATGGCGCATGACCCCGCACGGCCGTGCTCAAGAGAAGTCTTTACGATGGTGCGCGGCGGGGTTGCACGCCCCGCGGGTTCTGTTAAGATTTTAATTGTAATTGAGGGGTATCCTCTGGGTCGGCAGTAAGGCCAGAGGGCATGGGCCTTGAGGGTGATGAGCCCGGGCCCGCAGGTTGTGGTGGGGTTTTCACAGATTGTCGTGTCCGGAAGTTCGGCATGCAGATCGCATGGCGCCTTCAGGACGATGAGCAAGCGAACGGTCGGACCATCCATTGGTACCGTTCGTTTTGGGGGTGGTCCGACTGTCACTGGGGATCGGGGCCATCATGACGATGGAAAAGGAGCGAGGAAGATGAAGCAATTCAATGGGGATTTGAAGCGCCGCGCCACCCAGGGTGGTATGACGCTCATGGAAGTACTTCTGGTCATCTCGGTGATGGCCTTTCTGATCGTTGGTGGGTTGACCCTGTTCGGTCAGGCCAACCAGGCAGCTCGCGCCCAACAGGGGCAAACACAGCTGCTCGGTCTGGCCTCCAACGTCCGGACCATGTTCGGTGGCCGCAACAACTTCACGGGTCTCGAAACCGCAAGCATCGCGAACGCAGGTGCGGCGCCGGGCGACATGATCGAAGATGATGGCACCGGCACCCTGCGTCTTGTGAATGTCTGGGGCGGTGATGTTGACATCTCGGCCCCTGACGAGACGGCAGGAACTTGCGATGGCGTAGCCGGCTTTACCGAAGCTGCACTCTCAAACTTTTGCATTAGCATGCATGAAGTTCCGGGTGCGGCCTGCGTCCGGCTGGTGACCTCGGGTGTGGCCGGTGCCGAAAGCGGCGGCTTTGTCCGCGTGACCGATGGCACCACCGAAGTTCTGGCCGAGGACGTTACGGCCGGCGTAGCAGCAGGCCTCTGCGATGAAGAGGACAACATCATACACTTCATGTACTGAGCCTTCCGGGTCCGTCACGGCGGACCGGATGCAGGAACGCCCCGGCACACGCTGCCGGGGCGTTTCTTTTTTGGGCCGCCGGGTTGGAACTCCCGGCCCGCCGTTCAGCGATTGGCAAGGAACAGGGCGCACAATGGGTACAGGGATCGTATGCGGACGATCCAGGGGGAGGCCGGAACATGGCAAGGGCGTACAGGGGCGATGAGGCAACAGGGCGGCAGAGCCGCCGGCATCAAGCGGGCTTCTCCTTCATCGAACTGATTCTAATGATGATCGTCGGGGGTACCCTGGCAGCTGGGGGCATCGCCCTTTATGCAAACGCCCGCACGCATCAGTTGCATCAGGACGCCGCCCAGGAGGTGCTGATCATGGCCCGGGAAATCCGGAACATCTTCGGCAGCAGTGATTATCGCAGCGCCGGGCTGGATGACGCCCGCGCCATCGACTTGGGAGTCGTCCCTGCGCCCTGGATCACCGCCACGGGGGGGATCGCAGCGCCGCTTCCATCGACCGGATCGGATGGGGGAAATGTTGCCAACCGGATCATCCTCATGGCTGCGGGGCATGTGAATTGCGGCTCTGGCTCGGGCTCAGGCCCCGATAGCCTGGTCGACGCGGCGGCGGGCATGGACAACGCGATCGGCATTCCGAGCGTGGG
>CAZPBH010000010.1:17589-18749 GCA_964584645.1 uncultured Rhodospirillales bacterium
GGCAATTTCTGTCTGCGGCTGGTGGACTCGCACCCTTCCTTCTGCCGTTCCGTTCTCACCACGGCACTCAACAGTGCCGATGGTGCGCCCGAGGCGATCGTGGCAAGCGAGGTGGCGCATATCGAGCGCATCGATGCCGGCGCCCTGCACTTCCTGCCGCAGAATCTGGGGGCAGACCAACTCAATGCCGTCTGCCGCAGGGAAAACGCCTCCCGCGACCGCACCAAGCGGTTCATCACGCTCGTCTATTAGCCCTGGACGGCGACGGTGGTTCTGCCGGGCGGGCCAGCCTCCCTGGGCCGGAAACTCAGCCTGCCTCAAGGCTTTGGTAACAGTTTTCGTTCAGAATAAGGGGGTAATACGAAACCCGAGATTACGGATCCGGCATGATGATGGCGCGCGACCGCAGTGAAAGAAGCGGGAAGGCCCCGCATAACGCCCACCGGCGCGGTGTCACCCTGATGGAGGCCATGTTCTTCATCTCAATCGTGGGGATCATGGGCGTGGGCGGCACAGCCCTTTACAGCAGTTTGCGCGGCCAGATCCTGCATCAGGAAGCGGTGGGCGATCTGTTCGGGATGGTGCGGGGCATTCGCGACCACTATGGCAGCTTCGACTACATCACAGCCCAGATCCACCCGATGCATTTCCGGCCCCTGATCGATTACGGGATCGTGCCGGAAAACTGGGTGGCCGGCGACGCCCTCTATGTCGACATCCCGTCCACCCATGCGCGACTTTCCCAGAATCGTGTGCGTATCACCGTCGGCGGCCACGCGGCCTGCGGCGGGAGCGTGGGTCCGGACGAATCGGCCCCGGTGCCGGCCGACGACCCGATCTATCAGGTCACGCGCGCCAATCTGTGCATCCATCTGCATATGTCGCACCCGTCCTGGTGTCGTGCGGTCGCCACCCATGCCCTGAACCTGAGCCATGGGGCGCCCGAGGTGATCGTCGCCAGCGATCAGGGGGGCTGGGACAATATTCAGGCATCGGGCAGCGACATGCGACACTATCGGGTTCAGGAGATGGACGCCTCCGACCTCGACGCGCTGTGCAGCCGTCGGGGCCGCTGGGCACATGGGCGACGCGGGCCGATTACCTGGAAACAGATCACCCTGATATTCTGACGCGACCGCCCATGATCGGGGCGACCTACT
>CAZPBH010000011.1:0-2261 GCA_964584645.1 uncultured Rhodospirillales bacterium
CCATGGCCTGATCGAGCGGCTCGAGGGCATGATGGCGCTTGACGCGCAGGCGGTCGCAGCCCCCGGGGATGTCATGATCCGCGAGGGCGGCGAGGCTTAGCCGTTCAGGCTGTCGAGTGCCTTCTGGAACCGGCCGGCATGGCTCTTCTCGGCCTTGGCGAGGGTCTCGAACCAGTCGGCGATCTCATCGAAGCCTTCCTCGCGCGCGGTACGGGCCATGCCGGGATACATGTCCGTATATTCGTGCGTCTCGCCGGCAATGGCGGCAGCGAGGTTCTTGGAGGTGTCGCCGATCGGCTCACCGGTCGCGGGATCGCCGACTTCCTCCAGGAACTGCAGGTGACCGTGGGCGTGGCCCGTTTCGCCTTCGGCGGTCGAGCGGAACACGGCCGCCACATCATTATAGCCTTCCACATCGGCCTTCTGGGCGAAGTACAGGTAACGACGATTGGCCTGGCTCTCGCCGGCGAAAGCTTCCTTGAGATTGGCTTCTGTCCTGGAACCCTTGAGCGCCATGTCATCCTCCTGATGCAGCTACGCCCGCCTGCAGGAAGGCGGACGGGACGGTTGAGAGGGTAGCGGGTTGCGTCACACGCAAGGCAGACCCGTGCTGAGCAGGATGTGGCGCTTCGCCACCTGCGCGTCAACAGTTTTGAAAAATTCCAAAAGAGATGAGAATGAGTTGTATTTGCGGCCCTATCTCAGGCGTCGCGCTCGACCCTCAGGACCACGTCAACCCGGCGGACACGCCCGCCGCCCGGTGGCTCGGGCAGGTCCTGAAGGCGGATCTGATCGGCCGGGATGTCGAACAGATCGCCCGTATCCGCATAGAAGAAGTGATGGTGCACGGCGGTGTTGGTGTCGAAATAGATCCGGCCGGGTTCGACCACCACTTCACGCAGCAGGCCGGCGCCTGCGAACTGGTGCAGGGTGTTGTAGACGGTCGCCAGCGAGAGCGAGATACCGTGCGTGCGGCACTCGCCAAACAGGCTTTCTGCCGTCACATGACGGTTGTCCCCGGCGAAAAGCAGCCGCGCGATCGCGAGGCGCTGGCGGGTCGGGCGGAGGCCGGCCTGCTTCAGCAGCTCGAGATACTCGGTGAAGGGACGTTCGCGGGTCGGGGTGGACATGTCCATGCTGCCGGGTTGGTGTGAGCTTGCCCTTTGTGGCGCGACCTGTCGGAGTCGCCGGTGTCAAGTCGGTGTTTGAGTAAGCTGGATCAGCCTAGGCATCGCGCAAGTGCGGCGTCAATGCTTCGCCGGTCCGCCCGCCCCTCCGGACTGCGGCGATTCCGGGCAGGTGGGGCGCGTTGATGCGGTGCCGGTTCTCTCCATATACCGCGCAAAGCCCTGAGAGTTCACCGGGAAGGGCAGGGAAATACGATGGACCAGCAGACAAGCAAGACCCGCCCATCGAGCTACGGTTACGAGGACCTGATCCGCTGTGCGGAGGGAGACCTGTTCGGGCCCGGCAACGCCAAGCTGCCGTTGCCGCCGATGCTCATGTTCGACCGCATCACCCACATCGCGGACACGGGCGGCGAGCACGACAAGGGCGTGGTGGAGGCCGAGCTCGACCTTCGGCCGGATCTCTGGTTCTTCCAGTGCCATTTCCGGGACGATCCCGTGATGCCGGGATGCCTTGGCCTTGATGCTCTCTGGCAGCTTGTCGGGTTCTTCCTCGGCTGGGTCGGCGGCACTGGCAAAGGCCGCGCGATCACTTCCAGTCGCTGGAAGGCGATGCGCGCGGCAAGGGAGCCGGCCGCGCGCTCGGCGTGGGGGAGGTGAAGTTCACCGGCCAGATCCTGCCCACCGCACGCCGTATCGTCTACCGGCTCGATCTCAAGCGGGTGATCAACCGCAAGCTCGTTCTCGGGATCGCCGACGGGATCGTGAAGGTCGACGGGCAGGAGATCTACAAGGCGCTCGACCTGCGGGTGGGGCTGTTTACCGATCAGAACGGCGCGGCCGGCCGGTCCGCCGAAGCCGTCGCGGTCTGATCTCCATGCGCCGTGTGGTCGTCACAGGGATGGGCATCGTCTCGCCCATCGGCAACAATGTTTCCGAGGTCACGGAAAGCCTGCGTCATGGCCGCTCAGGCATCGTCGCGGCGCCCGACCATGTCGAGCGCGGTTTTCGCAGCCAGGTGCATGGGACCGTCAAGCTTGACCCGGCCGAGCATATCGACCGCAAGGTCATGCGCTTCATGGGGGCGGGGGCGGCCTACAACTACATCGCGATGGACCAGGCCATTGCCGATGC
>CAZPBH010000011.1:2271-17174 GCA_964584645.1 uncultured Rhodospirillales bacterium
GCTGGAGCCCGACCGCGTCAGCCATGAGCGGACCGGGCTCGTCATGGGCTCGGGCGGGCCTTCCACGCTGAACATCGTGCAGGCCGCCGACATCACCCGCGACAAGGGTCCGCGCAAGATCGGCCCCTATGTTGTACCGCGCGCCATGTCGAGCACGAACTCGGCGACGCTGGCGACGCCGTTCCAGATCAAGGGCGTGAACTATTCGATCAGCTCGGCCTGTTCGACCAGCGCGCACTGCATCGGCCATGGGGCGGAGCTGATCCAGTGGGGCAAGCAGGATATCGTCTTTGCCGGCGGCGGCGAGGAGCTGGACTGGACGCTGTCGGTTCTGTTCGACGCGATGGGCGCCCTCTCCTCCGGCTATAACGACACGCCTGAGCGGGCGAGCCGTGCCTATGACAAGGATCGTGACGGGTTCGTGATTTCCGGCGGCGGTGGCGTGCTGGTGCTGGAGGCGCTGGAGGTGGCCCAGGCGCGCGGTGCCAAAATCTATGCCGAGCTGACCGGCTATGGCGCGAATTCGGACGGGTTCGACATGGTGCAGCCCTCGGGCGAGGGGGCGGTCAGGTGCATGCAGCAGGCGTTGGCGACCGTCAGGCAGCCCGTCGGGTACATCAACAGCCATGGGACCTCGACCCCCGTCGGCGATGTTCGCGAGCTCGGGGCCATTCGCGATGTGTTCGGGGCAGAGATCCCCCCCATCAGCTCGACCAAATCGCTGACCGGACACAGCCTCGGTGCGACCGGGGTGCATGAGGCGATCTACAGCATCACGATGATGCAGGAGGGCTTTCTGGCAGCCTCGGCCAATATCGAGAACCTCGATCCCGATGCCGCCGGCTTCCCCATCCTGCGTGAGCGGGTGGACGGTGCGGCCCCGCTCTCTGTGCTTTCCAATTCCTTTGGCTTTGGCGGCACCAACGCCACGCTCGTATTCTCCCGCCTTGAGGATGGCTGACCCTACATGACGACGACCGGAGCCCTGATGGCGGGCAAGAGGGGCCTGATCCTGGGGGTGGCCAATGACCGTTCGATAGCGTGGGGTATCGCCCAGGCGCTGGCGGCCCAGGGGGCGGATCTCGCCTTCACCTATCAGGGGGCGTCCTTCGAGCGCAGGGTGAGGCCGCTTGCCGAAAGTCTCGGCAGCCGGATCGCGCTGCCCTGTGACGTGACCGAGGAAGAGGACCTCGACCGCCTGTTCGATGCCCTGTCGAGCCATTGGGACGATATCGACTTCCTCGTCCATGCCGTCGCCTTCTCCAACAAGGAGGAGCTGCGCGGCCGCTTCGTCGACACCACGCTGGAGAACTTCCTCCAGACGATGCATGTCTCCTGCTATTCCTTCACCTCGATCACGCGGCGTGCGGCCGCGATGATGAGCGATGGCGGCTCCTGCCTGACGCTCAGCTATATCGGGGCGGAGCGGGTGATGCCGAATTACAACGTCATGGGCGTGGCCAAGGCGGCCCTTGAGGCCAGTGTCCGCTACATGGCCGCCGATCTGGGTGCCGAGCGGATCCGGGTGAACGCGCTCTCGGCCGGACCGATGCGCACCCTGGCCGGTTCCGCCATCGCGAATGCACGCCAGGTCTATCGCTATTCGCAGGAGGCCTCCCCGCTGCGCCGTCATGTGGAGCTGAGCGAGATCGGCGACAGCGCGCTCTATCTGCTGAGCGATCTCTCCAAGGCCGTGACGGGCACGGTGCATTATGTCGATTGCGGCTTCCACGCGGTCGGCATGCCGCGCCCCGGCGATGCCATCACGATCTCAGAAGACTGAAAAAGTCGATCTTAGAGGGCGATCAGCGCTGCGATGACGACAAGCGTCAGGGCGGCAAGTGCGGCGGCCGTGCGCCAGGGATGGGCAATCAGCGCCTCCGCCCAGGCCGGCAGGGTCTCCTCCGACGGGGGCACAGCCCGTGCATCCGTGCGGCTGTAGGCTGGGGCGCCGGTGGCACCGAAGGCCGGAAGCTCGATCGGCTCGGGCCGATGGTCGGCCCCGGTCAGCTCATTGTCGAGACGCTGGAAGAAATGGGCCGCATAGCGCTGGAAATGATGCACGACGAGTCCTTCGGGCACCGCCCGCAACGCGCCCGTGAAGCCCGCCGAGGCATGATAGCCCAGCGAAGTGGTCCCGTCCTCACCATGGCTGAGTGTGACGAGCGCGCCGCCCTTCACCGATCCGATGCTGCCTCCCACTCCCTCGCAGCGGAGCCTGTAGGCATGGGGTGGATCGTCCCGGTAGAGCTTCACGCGGACGGTGAAATGGCCGACCATCCTGCCGACATGGGCGCTGAGCCGCGCATCGAACATATCGGGGACGCCCGGTATCGCCTCGAACCGCTCGCAATGCGGAATGCACCGGCGCAGCGTTGCCGGGTCGCACAGGGCATCCCAGACCTGCTCCACCGGTGCGGCGATCCGGCGATCCCCCGAACTCTCCACCCCTCCAACTCCCCCTCATATGCCTCAAGCGCCTGAATAGACAGACCTATTCTAGCCGGAAGGCGTGCGTTTTCCCAGCCGGACATATGAGGCCATGCAGGGGCATGGCGCCGTCAGCGCAATCAGCGGGTCAGAGGTAATCGGCCGAGAGCTGCTCGGGATAGAGACTTTGGGCACGCTCCCGATAGGCGTCAGGGAGTTCATCGATCCCGCCCAGCTTCCAGCCCTGCGCCTGCCAGATCAGGGCGCCATACTGATCGCCCATGTTCATCCAGCTCCACCAGGGTGCGATGAAGGTCGAGGAGAAGCGCGCCTCGCAGCGGCGGACCTCCGGATCCAACAGATGGTCGAGCTTGGTGCCCGAGAACGAGCTTTCCGAGAGGATCGGCGGCGCCATCGGCGGATAGACCCGGTCCTTGTAGACCCAGATCTCGTCCTGATGCTGGATCGCCTTGAGCTTGAAGGGCTCTTCGGGGAACTGGGCTTCCATGCCTGTCCAGGCGACCTTGTTCGGCATCCACATCATGCCGGGGCCGCCGCCCAGGATGTTCGGCTCGATGGCGTTCATCTCGCCCGTATAGGGGTTCTTCCATTCCTCGAGAAACGCGCCCGTCTCGATATCCCGCAGGAAGGTCAGCGTCCGCCCGGTCTGCTGATAGGCATCGCCGCGATGGTAATAGCGCAGGATTTCCATCCCCTCGAACCGGAACAGGGTCTGCGACCCGCCCTCCGGCGTCAGCCCGACGATCACCCCGAAATACCACCAGGGCACGTCCTCCTCATCGAGCGAGCCGGTGAGTTTCACATAGAGGTCGAGCTGTTCCTTGGGGGTGCCGAAATCGATCTCACGGCTCATCGGAAAAGCCTGGGCTGGGCCGGTCATCGCGTGGCTCAGCGCTGCCGCGCCGCCGAGCGCCCCGACGAGCCCCAGCGCCTCCCGCCGCGCCCAGCTGCGCGGTGAGGTCTCAGCCGAGTGCCGATTTGCGTCGCGATCATTGGTGTTCATGTCTTCAGCTCTCCCTGTTGAACGGGCCTGACCATTTTTTGGAGCGGCGGCCATTCCCTTCCGTCATGACCCGTCCGACATGGTGAATCGCAGCGGTTCCCGCAATTCTCGATCACAACACCCCTCGGAGAGCTCGGACATTGCGCAGGCACTGGATCCTTTTCGCCCTGTTCCTCGGGATCGGTCTCGCCCTTGCGATCCGGGCGCCGGCCGAAGCGCGCGATACGCTGCGCGTCGGGACCAGCTCCCTGCCGCCGGGGCTCGGCAATCCCTATACGGCCTCGGGTCCGCCAAGCTTTCCGGTCTGGCACGTGGTCTTCGACACGCTGGTGGGCTTCGATGGTGACGGCACGATGGTGCCGAGGCTGGCCCTTGGGTGGGAAAACGAGACACCCACACGCTGGGTTTTCCGGCTGCGCCCGGATGTTATGTTTTCCAACGGGGAGGTGTTCGACGCTGCCGCCGCCAAGGCGACGCTCGACTATCTGCGCAGCCCCGAGGGCAGTGCGATGATGGTCTCCGGCGAGCTGGCCGGCGTCACGGCGGTGGAGGTGGTCGATCCTCTGACCCTGGCGATCGAGACCGCCGAACCGGATGCGATCCTGGCCAACCGCATGGGCATGTTGTTCATCGTCGCACCCGGCGCCTGGGCCGAGCTCGGGCCGGAAGCCTTCGCGCGCAACCCTGTCGGGACGGGCTCCTACACGATCACCAACTGGTCGGGCGGCGGTGGCAGGCTGAACTTCACCGCCAACCCGACAAGCTGGCGCCCGCCCGAGATCGCCAATCTGGAGATGTTCGAGCTGCCCGACGTCGCGGGGCGGATGCAGGCCCTGCTCTCCGGTCAGGTCGATATCGCGGTCGGCATGGGCCCGGAAGAGGCGGCGATCATCGGGCCGCGCGGGTTCGTGAATCATGAGCAGGGGGGCGGTCAGATCCTCTCGCTGGCCATCCATACGGTCGACAACCTGAACCCGGCCCTGGACGATGTCCGCGTGCGGCAGGCGCTCAACCACGCCATCGACAAGCAGGCGCTCGTGGAGGGGATCCTGCTCGGCTATGGCAGTGCCGCCAGCCAGGGCAGCACGCCCAACATCTTCGGGCATAATGATGCGCTTGAGCCCTATGCCTACGATCCGGCCCGGGCGCGTCAGCTGCTCACCGAAGCCGGCTATCCCGACGGCCTCGAATTGCAGGCCATGGTCATGGTCAACATGGCCGCCGGTGACGCGCTGATCTTCCAGAAGGTCCAGCAGGATCTTGCGGCCATCGGTGTGGACCTCGAACTGCAGGCGACCGTCTTCCCGGCATGGTTGCGCAACTACACCGCCGGCGCCTGGGGCGAGACGGACCTGTTCTCGCTGACCTGGAACACCTCGGCCTATTTCGATGTGCAGCGGCCGATGGAGTATTTCAGCTGCCTGAAGCCTAACCCGTTCTTCTGTGAACCGGATCTCGTGCCGCTGGTCGAGGCGGCCGGGCAGGAAACCGATCGCGAAGCGCGGCGCGCCCTGCTGGCTGATTTGCACCTTCGGGTCCGCGAGGCAGCACCGGCGATCTTTCTGGTCGAGGTCCCGACCATCTTCAGCCATGTGCCCTCGCTCGAAGGTTTTCGGCTGATGGGCAGTGGCATCGCCTTCGACGAGATGCGTTTTCGCTGAGACCGGAACAGCTCCGGGCCAACGCCTTAACGGATCGCTCAGGAAATCGGGGTTAGGCTGAGCGCGGGTGATTGCCGTTTCCACGGGGGTGGGATCTCATCATGCGCTGGCCGAGGCCCTGGCTGAAAATCGTTCTTGTGCTGCCGACCCTGCTGGTTCTGGCGCTTGCCGTGCTGTCGGCACAGGCGCTGGAGCCTGCGCCCGAAGCCGTCGACGATCCGGCGCTGGAGGCGGCGCCGGCCTCTCCCATGCCGGAGACGAGGGACGATCAGGCCCTGTTCTTCGAGGAAGTCAGCGAGCCCCGGCTTTACCGTGCCTTCATGGACAAGCTCGAGCCCTATTTCTTCGCCGACCCGGTTCTCGCCTACAATCTCTACATGGTCATGGCGCGCGTCGACCTGAACGCCGACGGCCAGCCCGAATATGCCGTGCGCGGGCTGGTCGAGGATGAGCTGTGTGTGCAGGCCGTGTGTCGGACCTTCCTGCTTCAGCCGATGGCCGGCGGTTATCGTCTGATCGCCGATGTTTGGGCGACCCATATGTGGCGCCTCGATGAAGCCACCGATGGCTACCGTAACCTTGCCATCAGCAGGGCCGGCCATGGCGAGGCCCGGTTCCGGCTGATGTGGGACGAGGGGCAGCAACGCTATGGCGTCGATGCCCGCACACCCCTGCCGGCCATGCCCTGGCAGAAGGAGAGGGGATGATGGCACGGCTCGGCCTTCTGATACTTCTGACGATCCTTGCGCTCGCGCCCATGAGTGCGCCGCCCGCCCAGGCCCAGCAGGTGCCGATGTGCATGCCCATCGCTGAAAAACAGCGCCTGACCTCCTCTTTTAAAATGCGTCCTCATCCAATCACCAATATATGGCATATGCATACTGCCGTCGATTTCGGCTGTGGCCACCAACCGAATGCTCCGATCTATGCGGTGCACGCCGGGGTCGTTCTGACGGTCGTGAATGAGAGCGCGGGAAACGGTTGTGGCAATTATGTCTTTATCAAGCACGACAACGGCTGGCAGACCGGCTACTGCCACCTGTCCAGCTATACCGTGAGCCGGGGCCAGCCGGTCGCCCGCGGCCAGGTGATCGGAACTTGCGGCAATTCGGGCGTCGGAACCGGGCCTCATCTGCACTGGATTGTCCAAAAGCCGGGCCGAGATCGTATCGACCCCCTGGGCCCTGAAGCGTTAGCCTGGATGGATACTCTGGGTGCTGACGATTTGTGCAGAGTGACGATGGATATCGTGGACCTTACGGGGGAAGCCGGGCAAGACCTGCACGCCATGGAAGATGGCCCGGGTGACTCGGTCTGGGAGCCCTCTGAGGATTACCAGTATTGCGGACGCCCGAGGCGGACCTGTGCCACCATGCACAAGACCCGTGCGAGCGGGGCGAAAGAGGATGCCGAGGGCAATCCGGTCAATAACTGACCCCGGCCCGCCCTGGGCTATCTTCCATGCGCAGGCATCTCAGGCAAAATCGGGCGGACGCTTTTCGATGAAGGCACGCATGCCTTCCTGCGCATCCTCATGGGCGAAGCACAGGCCCAGCGCCTTGGCCTCAGCAGCCTCGGCCGTCGCTAGATCGCATTCCTGTACCATGTCCAGCAGGCTCTTGATCTGAGCCAGAGCATGGCCGCTCATCCCCGCCAGCTTGTCGAGCCGGGCCATGAAAGCGGCCTCGAAAGCGTCGGGCTCGTGCACCTCCGTGAGCAGGCCGAGTGCAAAGGCCCGGCTGGCGTCGATGGGCTCACCGGTCATCACCATGGCACGTGCGGCGGCCGGGCCGATGGCGCGGGAAAGTCGCACGGTTCCACCGCCGCCCGGCAGGATGCCGAGTGTCACCTCCGGCAGGCCGAGCTTCGCCTTCGTATCACCGATCCGGATGTCGCAGGCCAGCGCCAGCTCCAGCCCGCCGCCCAGCGCGTAGCCCTGAATGCCGGCCACCACCGGCTTGCGACACTGGCGCAGGGCGGTGTGCAGCCGGTGGGCGCTGAGCGAGAGTTGCTCGCCCGCCGCGGCATCGCGTCCCGGCATGGCCTTGATGTCGGCGCCGGCGACGAAGGCGCGTCCGCCCGCCCCGCGCAGCCCGATGGCACGCACCAAGGGGTCCTGCGCGGCGGTTCCAACATGCTCGATCAGCGCGGCGATGACCTCCGCGTTCAGGGCATTCAGCGCTTCGGGACGATTGATCGTGAGCAGCAGGACGCGGCCTCGGTACTCGCTCAGAACGACCGGTGCCGTCATGGTATCCGAGCCATGAGGCAGGCCCGCTCAAGGGGCTGGGCGCGATCTCCATCGTCGTTCATCGGAACTTTTCCCTCGCAGTGCGGTTTGATGAACTGTCCGGTATGTGGGCAGAAACCGCATATCGGGCCATCGAAAGAAACTTGGCGCCTTGTGCCAGCAGGCAACAGCGTTTTCGAAGCTTGCGGCCAGAATCCGGCCTTGCTGATGAGGGATCAGATCAAGGTCGTCTTTACCCTTGATGGGTATACTGCCTCATGGGTGGTCCGGTGAACCGGAAGCGAGAGACACGGATGCAGGAAAAGATCAGCACCCGAGCAGGCTTCGATCCTCTCCTCACAGCAGGCGGGGCGCTGGGGGCAGTTGCCATCACGCTGATTCTTGCCGCTTCTCCCGCGCAGGCGGACAATGCCTGCATTTCCTCGACGACACTCAAGGATCGCGAGATGCGGGCCGAATGCAGCATCGAGCGGACCGCGCCGAGCAAGCCGATCCTCCAGATTGGCATTCCGTGGGACTGGACCGGACTGCCGGCAGAGACAACCGGCCGGGAAGCCCTTATCCAGCCAACGGAAAGGCCTACGGCCTACGCCCCGGTGCGACAGCATCCCGGCGAATGGCACTTCAATGACAACTGGTTTCTGGAGCCGCAAGACGGCTTGAGCCTCGGCTTTCAGCAGGAGGGCCGTCGGGTTTCCACAACAACCCGTTTCACGGTCGCGCCCGACAGCCTTCAGATTCGCCTGAAGGCGAATTTCTGAGGTACCTGTCCCGAGTTTTCAGCAGGGACATCCTGTTGCACCTCTGCACCGACGCGTTGTCAGACCCCCCTGTCAAACCCCTTGGGCTTCGCGCGCCCGCTCGGCCTGATTTCTGCCCTTCAGCGAGGCGATGATCGCTTCGGTGAACATCGGCAGATCGGCCGGCCGGCGGCTGGTGATCAGGCGATCATCGACGATCACCGGTTCATCGACCCAATGCGCACCCGCATTCTCCATGTCCCTCCGCAGGGAAGGGTAGGAGGTGGCGCGTCGCCCCGCCAGCATCTGAGCCTCGATCAGCATCCAGGGGCCGTGGCAGATGGCGGCGAGCGTCTTTCCCGTTTCGGCAAAGGCACGCACCAGCCCCACGGCGCGGACGTTCTGGCGCAGCGCATCCGGGTTGTGAAGTCCACCGGGAAGGATCAGCGCATCGAGATCATCCGCTTCCACACCTTCAAGCGCCCTGTCAGCCTGTTCTTCGACCGACCATTCATGCCCCTCGCTTGACCGGATGGCGCCCCCATCGGGGCTGATGACATGAACCTCGCAACCCTCATCCCTCAGCCGATCACGCGGGCTGGTGAGTTCGGTCCGCTCGAAGCCATGTGTGGCAAGAATGGCAATGCGTGGCGAGTTGGCCATGGTCAACCGGTCCTTTCGTCGATATTCACACGCCTGTCGACGGTGACCTTGCGGTTTTCGGTGATGTCAGGCGTCTCATCCGTCAGGCGCGCGCGGGTCAGCCGCCAGAGCCGACGCATGGATCGCGCCTCCGCGTCCCAGGTTTCGCCCTGGGTTACGCGCACCCGAAGCAGCAGGATGTTGGGGTCGCTGCGCCCCTGAGGATACCAGGCAGCCACGGCGGGGGTCCAAAGCGTCTCGATCTGGGCGGTATCACTGACAATGTCCGCGATGCCGGAGACGGAGACATAGCGCTCATTCCCGCGGTCGGAGAAGGCGAGGTTGACGGGCGCCGCGGGGCTCACCTCGCTGACGACATGTTCCTCGGCATGAACGAATATCCAGAGGCTGTCGCCATCGGGATCGGGGGTGACGTACATAGGCCGGCTGCGCAGATTGTCGCCGTCATGGGTCGTCAGCATCCCGACCTCGATCCGGTCGATCAGGTCGTAGAGCTTCTGCTTGTTTGCGGCCGTTTCCTCGCCAGCGGCGTCGTCTTTCATCGGGTATCCTCCCGGCTGGGTCGTGTCCTGGTTCCGGGAAAAACAACCTGTCGGGGCGTGCATCGTTCCGTCCCGAGGGGGTCACGCGGCGGTGCCGAAGGCGATGACGAACAGACCCATGCCGAGAATGTAGAGAGCCCCCAGGGTCACGCTTTCCCGGCCGATATTCGCCGGACCATGGCGCTCCCGGTTCATCAGCCCCATCAGCAGCACTCCGGTCATCAGCGAGGTCAACAGGATCAGGTAGACCTGATCCGGCCCCATCGTGTGGTAGATCGAGCCATCCCTGTAAGCGACGTCGCTGAACGCCGCGAACAGCACATCGAAGGCATTGCCGCCGAGGATCCCGGCGACGGCGAGGGTCAGCGCCCCGCGCCGCACCGCCGCCACCGTGGTCACCAGCTCGGGTGTGGAGGTTGCGATCGAGGTGAACAGCGCCCCCATCACGCTTTGACGCATGCCGGTCCGCCCGGCGATCTCGATGCCGCTCTGGGCGATCCCATAGCCGGCGAAGCCCACGATGGCTCCCAGCAGCAGGATGATCAGAAGAAGCCGGAACGCGCCTTCCTTCTGTTCGGGTTCCTCGGCCACATCCTCGAGCGTATGGCGGGTGCGATGCGGACCCCACATCGGTGTCTCTCTTGCCGAGGCGGCGGCGCGCACGCCGATGGCATAGGCGACAAGGAGAAGCGGGGAGACGGGGTGGATGGCCGCCACGGCGATTTCGGGCAGCTGGGCGGCGGCCACCAGGGCCGTCAGCATCAGGATCAGGCTGAGCCCGCTTATCATGTTGGGCAGGGAAGCTGCCGCATGTTCGAGATTGGCGCGGCGATAGGCGAGGTCGGCGATCACGAGGAACATCGTCTGTGCCGCGATGCCGCCGATGGCGTTGGAAAGCGCCAGTTCGGGCTGACCCTCCAGAGCGGCCGTGACAGAGGTCACACTGCCCGAAAGCGAGGTGAGGGCGCCGAGAAAGACGGCACCCGTCACTGCTTCGCCCATGCCGCTCTGATCGGCGAAGCGATCAGCCAGGCGGGTCAGTCGGATCCCGGCCAGCAGGACGACCAGGGAGGCGCCGGCAAACAGCAGCAGAACCAGGGAAAGAGGAAGGTTTTCAAGGTTCAACGCTGCTGCTCCGTGCCGTCATGCGCGTCGTCCAGCCAGCCGGGGGCCGGTTCGGGTTCCGGGCAATAACGGGACCCGCAGGCGGGCGTTCCCGCAGAGATGGTCCCCGTGGGGATGGCAAAACCAACCGGAGTCATGAAATAAAGCATGTTCTAATAAACGCAGGGACAGGAGAGCGCCCATGAGAGGCAAGGTTTCGAGCCCGAATACCCGTCGGCTGCTGGGCGGCTGCCTGCTGATCGTCAGCGCCCTCATGATGGCCAAATCGGGCGCCCTTGCCGGGACCGAACGTGCCGCGGCGGAGCTGGGCCATGGCTGGCAGGAGCTGGATCCGCATGGCTATGGCACGAGCCAGGACCTTGTGGGCATCTGGCTCGGCAATCTGGACGACAGGCAGGCCCTTGAGACGTGCGAAAGTGCCAATCTGCGTGTCGGTGCGCCCGCCGAGCCGTTCATTTGTGGCGATCCGAACGCCGATGGCCGGTTCTTCGAGCTCGACGACCAGCTGCACGCCGGCTTTGGCGCGCCATGCTGCATCTGTCCCTCTGACCTGTCAGCCAAGCCGGCCCGCATCCGCAGCCAGCTCCCCTATTGCATGGAGGGCGATCTGAAGGGCCTGACCAGCTTCCTGACCGGGCGCTGACGGGCTGAATAACCTGGTAACCCCGAAATTTTTTGTGCTTTCTTAAGCGCTTTGCGCGCAGACTTCATGGAGGGATTTCCGGTGATCGCCTCCTTTTAGGTGGCGACCCGGCCCGCCGGACGATTTACGGGCTAACCGGCCATGAGCAATCTGCTTCTGACATTGATCGCGATCGCGCTGGTCGCGATCACCGTGGGTATGGCGACCTATTACGGGGGCCGGACTTGGGACGGCTATAGCTCCGAGGCGCGTGCGGTGACCCTGATCGCCGAAGCGGATCAGATCCTGGGCGCGATGACCATCTATCGCGGCATGACGGGAACGGTTCCGGCGCTGGCTGATCTCCATGATGGCTCCTTGCCGACCGGTGAATTGCTGGCCCAGGTTCCCGAAGGCCTTGAGGGGGCTTCGTGGCACATCGGCAGCGCCGACAAGGATGGCGACGGATCGTTTGAAACCTCCGTGGTCAGCATCGGGCTCGGTGCCGAAACCGAGCCGGATTCGCTCAAGGTCTGCAAGGCCGCCAACCGGCGCATGGGTCTTGCCGAAGAGCCTGCGGCATGCGGCACACCGGCTGCCGAAGGAGCGCCCTGCTGCAAATGCCCCGCCACGCCAACCGATGCCGCGCCCTATTGCGGCGGAGGAAGCGGCCCGCCCGATCCCTGGGTGTTCGATCTTGCCGTCGACGGTGCCGGGTATTTTCAGGTCCAGCTCTTCGATGGCACAACGGCCTATACACCGGGAGGCGTGTTCAGCCGAACGCTCGATGGCAGGATCCTGCTGGCGGGTGAGTTGCTGGAGCCCTGCATCATTGTGCCCGAAGATGCCGTCTCCGTGGCCTTCGCCGGGGATGGTCGTGTGACGGCCGATGTGCCGCCGCTGGGCAACGTGACGCTTGGCAACGTGCAACTTGCGACGTTCATGAATCCGGCCGGCCTGACGGCGCTTGGTGGTGGCCTCTATGTGCCGAGCGGAGGTAGTGGCGTACCCTCGATCTGCGATCCCGGTCTCCCCGGCTGCGGCACCGTCAAGCAGGTCTTCTGAAAACCGATCCGCCGTTGCGGTCCGAAAAATTTCAGGATGGCGCGCCGGTTCGAACATAATTCGAACCGGACCCCTCATGTGGGGCCGCCATCGGAGGCGACGGCGCGCCCCGGAGGACGAAGTCCGAACCACTTAAAATTCGGGCAAGCCGGTTCGAACGAAGTGAGAATGGCGCGCCCGAGAGGATTCGAACCTCTGACCTTTGGCTCCGGAGGCCAACGCTCTATCCACTGAGCTACGGGCGCGTGCCGGGCAGTGATAGCCGAGCCCATGGCTTCGGCGCAAGCGTCAGGGCTGCGAACGCGGTGCCGGCATTGTGTCCTGAGGACCCTCGAGGCCGCGCTCGGCCAGCCTTGCCTCGAGGGCGAGCCGGTATGTCCGGCTGACGGGCACGATGAGGCCACCCACGAGCCTGAGCCGCAGCGTCCCCTCGCCACGCTCCATTCCCTCGACCGAAGCGAGCCTCACCCACCAGGAGCGGTGCACACGCTGACCCTCCTCCGGGTCCATTTCCGCAATCGCGTCGCGAAACCGGTAAAGCACCAGCGGCTGGCTGTCCGAGTCATGCACCTTCACATAATGGTGCTGGGCCTCGATCGCGTGAATCGGCGGTGTCACGGCCTTGTCGGAGCGTGCGACGAAACCCGGCAGCGTGTCCGCACGTGGCGGCCGAGGGGGTGCTGCCGCGGCAGGCCGATTCGGCGGGGCAGGCCGGGCGTCCCTGCGGTCGGATGGCGTGAAGCCGTAACGCGGCTGCCTCAGCCCGTGAAAGACCAGCATGTTGAGGCCAACCCACATCACGACCATCGGCACGATGGCATCGAGGGCGGCCATCGGCGTCAGCACATAGGGGGGTGCGATCGCGATGCCGGGCGGCAGCAAACGCTCATACCAGGGCAGGACCAGCTGGACGAAAGCGAGGCTGAACGGCGCGCTGAGCGGAACGCCAAGCGTCAGGATCAACCAGAGCGGTGCCCGCCATGGACGCAGTAGAATGGCCGCCGCCCGGCTCGCAAGGTCGAGGGCCCACAGGGAAACCAGGCTGAAAGGCAGCTCATAGCCAAGCCGCAGCATCATCGGCCAATCGGCGGTCCGGCCCGACCCGCGCCAGGCATCGATGAACCCGATGGCCAGCGGCAACAGAAGATAGAAGCCGATCAGAAAGCGCCAGCGCGGCCCGGGGAGCGGCGCGGCAGACATGATTCGTGCCCCTTCTTCGGCGGGCAACAGGGCTTTCAGGGCCTTCTGCGGCATGCAACTCATGCTTCACGAATGACACTCGGGATGCAAGAGGGACATGCGGGCAGGTCGCACCGCACGTTGGGGAAATCCCGCTGGAACTTCGAGCCCAGGCTCCGGCACATCCTTCGGCACTGGCGGGATGGCACATCAAGCCACCGAAAAGATCTCGCAGGCGAACAGGGAAGTGGAAAGATCGATGTTCCAGAATGGCAGGAGCCGTCGTCACCTGCTGGGCGGCGCGGCTGTGATCATTGGCTCGGCCCTCATTGCGACCGATGTGGCCGCCCAGATCGAGGAGATCACGGTGACCGCCCGGAAGCGGGAGGAGAGCCTTCAGGCGGTCCCGCTCGCGATCACCGCCTTCAGTCGCCTGCAGCTTGAACGGACCGGCGTGACCGATCTCAGGACACTGACCGAGCGGGTGGCCGGCCTGCAATTCGATGGCCTGCCCGGGCGAGTGTTCACCTCTCCCGTTATCCGCGGGGTGTCGCAGGTCAGCCGGATCGACGACGAGAACAACGTCTCCCTGTTCGTCGACGGCATTTATGTCAGCGGTCGGGACGGCATCGATTTCAGCTTCCTCGATCTCGAACGTGTCGAGGTGGTGAAGGGGCCGCAAAGCGCCCTTTACGGACGCAACAGCTTTGCCGGTGCCATCAATTACGTCACCGAAAAGCCGGGCGAGGAGTTCGAGGGCCGTGCCAGTGCAACGGTCGGAACGGACGAAACCTACCGTGTGCTCGGCTCCATCTCGGGCCCGATTGTCCCGGGCGTGCTGGCGGCGCGCGTGTCCGGCCTCTACGACAGCTATGGCGGCGGCTATGAAAATCCGCTCGATGGCTCGGATGTCGGCGGTTTCGAGAACTACGCCTTTCAGGGGGCCGTGCGGCTGACGCCGAATGAATGGCTGACGGTCGATCTGACCACCTATTACGGCGATGAGGATGTCGACCATCCGGCCCAGGCCGTTGTGGATGGAAATTGCGGTCCCGGCGACTCGCGTCTCTGCGGGGAAGTGCCGGATATCGACGAGGATTTTCCCTTTACCTTTGATCCGCGCGCCTTCGGCTTCGAGAAGGAGATCAGCCGGACCAGCCTCATCATCGAAGCCGATCTGGACGATTTCACGCTGACTTCGCTGTCAGGCTATAACCTGCTCGAGACTGACAGTCTGATCGATCAGGATCGCCAGCTCGTGACGGGCGGCCCGCTGTTCACCCCGCCCTTCACGCCGGTCGGCTTCGCACCGAGCCTGCCGGCGCTGGTTTCGGGCGGCAACCGGGACATCGAGGAGTTCCAGCAGGAGCTGCGGGTCGACTATACCGGTTTCGAGCGGATCGACCTGCTGGTCGGCGCCAGCTATTACGACCTCGAGAACGAGCAGAGCGCGCCCTTCGGCATCGATACCACGGGGCTGCCGCCGGGCCAGCTTCCGCTGGCGGGCCTGTTTCTGGGGGGCGCCTTTCCCTTTCCGGCCGAATGCTGCGACAGCTCCGGCGATCTCGGCCCCAATGCCGGCAATTTCAACGAATCGGTCA
>CAZPBH010000011.1:17184-18514 GCA_964584645.1 uncultured Rhodospirillales bacterium
GGGCGGGCTATGGTGCGGCCAGTGTCGAGGTGACCGAACAGCTGACCGGTCGCGCCGAAATCCGCTATACCTCCGAAGAGAAATCGGTCGAGAATGTCACCGGCTTCGAGGCCGAGGAGACCTTCACCTTCTGGACGCCGCGTTTCTCGCTCGACTATGCCATTGAGCCTGGCATCGTCTATGCCTCGGCCGCGCGCGGTGCCAAGGCCGGGGGCTTCAACACCGCGACCGGTGTGCCGCCCGAGCTGCAGGCCTTCGAGCCGGAATTCAACTGGACCTATGAAGTCGGCCTGAAATCCGACTGGTATGATGGCCGGCTGCGGGTCAACCTTGCCGCCTTCTACATCGATCTCGATGGCATCCAGATCAGCGCGCCCGTCCCCGGCAGCCCCAATTTCGCGGTTCAGAACGCCGGCACCGGCACCAGCACGGGCTTCGAGGTGGAGATCAGCGCCCAGCCCATCGACGAGCTGACCCTCAACCTGAGCTATGCGCTCGCCAGTTCGGAATTCGATGATGCCGTCGATGGCTCCCTGCAGCCGCTGGTTGATGCGGGGCTGCTGCCTTCCATCGATGTCTCGGGTCAGCAATTGCCCCGCGCCTCGGAGCACACGCTCAATGGCTCGGTCACCTGGCAGCAGCCCGTCTGGCGCGATTTCGATGGCTATGTCCGCCTTGGCGGTCGCTATGAAAGCGAACAGAAGGCGTTCACCTCCGATGCGCTGGAGCGCGTCGGCGACCGGATCAACGTCTCGCTGCGCGCCGGTCTGGTGAGCGAGACGCTGGAGGTGGTGGCCTTCGTCGACACTCTGACCGGCGACGAAACACCCGTGATCGCGGCCAGCACGCTGTTTCTCGGCGGCACGCTCGGGCCGACCGACCGGGGGCCGACGGCAGCAGCACCCCAGCCGCGCCGGTTCGGGGTTACCGCCACCTGGCGTTTCTGAGGGAGGCTCGCATGACCATGAACCCTGATTACCTCTCGCGCCGCGGTTTCGGCGGGCGCGTGGCAGCGCTGGCAGCCCTCGGGCTCACCACCCCGGCCGGCATGGCTGCTGCGGCGCGCACGATGCCCGACCTTGCCGATCCGGAGGTCAACGTCCGGCTGTTCGCCAAGATGCTGGGCGATCTGAGTGGCGCGCCGGTCATCTACTACTACAAGGCCGATGTGTTCGCCTGGGAGCCGGGCGGGCAGATCGTCCCGCTGATGGGGTTCGACGGCTTTTCCCATTCCCGCTACTTCCTGCAGGAGGACGGGTCGGTCCGCATCGCGCTCAAGGATCTGACCTTCTACGTCGATCTGGAGACGCGCGAGCCGCTCGATCGGTTC
>CAZPBH010000012.1:0-7589 GCA_964584645.1 uncultured Rhodospirillales bacterium
ATGGAACTGCGCCTGCCGGCGATCCGTGGCATCGGGGGCGCGCCGCTCTACCTGATCGACCGCTATGGCGAGGGCAGCGCGATCTATGACATCGACTTTGCCTGGGAACCGGGGGTGGAGCGCCACCCGGCCGGTGTCGGCCTGACCCATATCGACCATCTGACCCATAACGTCTATCGAGGTCGCATGGGCTTCTGGGCGGACTATTACGAGCGGCTCTTCAATTTCCGCGAGATCCGTTATTTCGACATCGAGGGCAAGCAGACCGGCCTGCTTTCCAAGGCCCTTACGGCACCCGATGACAAGATCCGCATTCCGCTGAACGAGGAATCCTCCAAGGCCGGGACCGGCCAGATCGAGGAATTCCTGATGGCCTATAATGGCGAGGGCATCCAGCATATCGCGCTTGCCTCGGATGACCTTTTTGCGACCTGCGATGCGTTGCGGGCGCGCGGGCTGGCCTTCATGACCCCCCCACCCGATACCTATTACGAGATGCTGGAAGAGCGCCTTCCCGGCCATGGCGAGGATGTGGCCGAGCTGAAGAAGCGCGGCATCCTGCTCGACGGCACGACCGCAGGCGAGGTGCGGCTGCTGTTGCAGATCTTTTCCGAAACCATGCTCGGTCCCGTCTTCTTCGAGTTCATCCAGCGCAAGCGCGATGACGGCTTCGGGGAGGGCAACTTCAAGGCGCTGTTCGAGAGCATCGAGCGCGATCAGGTGCGCCGCGGCGTGCTGCAGGATGGGGACGCCGCATGAACACCGCCCCGCCACGCCTTGAGGGCATCCACCATGTCGCCTATCGCTGTAGGGATGCGAAGGAAACGGTCGCGTTCTATCAGCGCACACTCGGAATGGCCTACACAAGCGCCTTTGCCGAGGATCATGTGCCCTCAACCGGCGCCTATGACCCCTACATGCACGTCTTCCTCGATGCGGGCGGGGGCAATGTGCTGGCCTTTTTCGAGCTGCCCGGGCAGCCGGAGATGGGGCGCGACCCCAACACGCCCACATGGGTGCAGCATATCGCCCTTGAAGTCGCCGATCTCGCTACGCTCAAGGCCGCCAAGACACATCTTGAGGCCTGCGGGGTCGAGGTGCTCGGCATCACCGATCATGGCGTCTTCAAGTCGCTCTACTTCTTCGATCCCAACGGCCACCGGATCGAGCTGGCCTGCAATACGGGCACGGCCGAAGAGCTGGCCGAGCTGAGACGCGTCGCGCCCGAGATGCTGGAGGAATGGAGCCAGACCAAACGCGCCCCGCGCCACGCCGCCTGGCTGCACGAGAAAGCCCGGGAGGGCCATGACGCATGAAGCTCGCTTCCTTGAAATCAGGCCGTGACGGTCGGCTGATCGTCGTTTCCGATGACCTTTCCCGCTACGCCGAAGCTTCGGGCATCGCCGCGACCCTGCAGGCGGCACTCGAGGATTGGGAGATCTGCGCACCCCGGCTGCAGGCCCTTGGCGAGGCGCTGGAGGCGGGCCGCGCCGAATCGCGACCCTTTGACCAGGCGGCCTGTGCGTCGCCCTTGCCGCGAGCCTATCAATGGGCCGATGGCTCGGCCTATGTGAACCATGTCGAGCTGGTGCGGAAGGCCCGCGGGGCGGAGATGCCGGCCAGCTTCTGGACCGATCCGCTGATCTATCAGGGTGGCTCGGACATCTTTCTGGCCCCGCATGAGCCGATCCCGCTGGGCGATCCGGATTGGGGCTGCGATTTCGAGGCGGAAGTGGCCGTCATCACCGGCGATGTGCCGATGGGGGTCGGCGTGGAGGAAGCCGGGGCGTTCATCCGGCTCGTCATGCTGTGCAATGATGTCAGCCTGCGCAATCTGATCCCGGGCGAGCTGGCCAAGGGCTTCGGATTCTACCAGTCCAAGCCGCCGACCGCCTTTTCCCCCGTCGCCGTGACGCCGGAGACGCTGGGTCCGGCCTGGCGGGCCAACCGGCTGAAGGGTGCGATGCGGGTCGATCTGAATGGCGAGCCCTTCGGCCGGGCCGATTGTGCGACCGACATGGTGTTCGATTTCGCCCGGCTGATCGCCCATGCGGCCAAGACCCGGCCGCTGACGGCGGGCACCATCATCGGCTCCGGCACCGTCTCCAACAAGGAAGATGGCGGGCCGGGCCGGCCGATCAGCGCCGGCGGGCTCGGCTATTCCTGTCTGGCCGAACAGCGCACCGTTGAGACGATCATGAGCGGCGCCCCGCAAACGCCCTTCCTGAAGCCCGGTGACCATGTTGTGATCGACTATCTGGACGAAGGCGGGCGGTCCGTCTTCGGCCGGATCGATCAGATTGTCACTGAGGTGCCTGCATGAGCCTGTTTCCCTCCCTGCCGAACCCGCCGCATCTGCTGGATGTCTTCAAGAAGTTCCGCCATTCGGTGCCACCGCTGCTCGACTATCACGACAGGGTGCTGCGCGATGAGTCGCCGCTCTCGATCGCCGAGCGGGAATTTATCGCCGCCTATGTCTCGGGCCTGAACACCTGCGATTTCTGTTTCGGGGCGCACAGCCGGGCCGCGCGGGCCCATGGCGTTCCGGAAGAGCAGCTGGAGGCCGCCCTCGGCGATCTCGGCGCCGATCCGGTGCCGCCGAAGCTGAGGCCGGTCCTGGCCTATGTGCGCAAGCTGACGCTGGAGCCAACGCGCATGGTCCCTGCCGACGCCCAGGCCGTTTATGATGCAGGCTGGGACGAGCAGGCCCTCCATGACGCCATTGAGGTCTGCTGCCTCTATAACTTCATGAACCGTCTGGTTGAGGGTCACGGCGTCGTCGCAGCCCCGCCGCCGCCTCAAACCGCCGGCCCCGGCCCCGCTGCCGGCAGTCGCTACTCGGATATTCTCAACCTTCTCGACAAGTTCTGAGCACGTGCGGCACCGGGGGCCGGTCAAACACGCTCAGCCCTTCAGGAAGGCATAGACCTCGTCATCGGGATATTTCACGCCGCGATTGGTGGTGCCCGTCGCGGCGAACCAGTCCGTCGTCAGCGGTTTCGGGCTGCCCCAGTCGACAACCTCACGGCGCCGGGCGATACGCCAGGCACCGGCGCGCTTCTCGAACCGGTCGAGATAGCGGGCCCCGACGGCCAGTTCGATCGGTCCTTCCGGCGTTTCCATGTACTGGAAGGCGTGGACATAGGTCTCGACCAGCGCGACATCCTCGCCGCGCCGGTCGATCAGGGTGTTGCCGACCAGATGATGCAGGCCGGTACAGCTGGCCATGAACCCGATCGCCATCTGGATGAAGCCATCGACGGGCCCCTGATAGAGGGCCTCGCCCATGTCGATATGCGCATCTTCATGGAACGTTGCGCGGAGGCCGTCGGCGTCCACGCGGTCCAGCGCCCGGCAATAGAGCTGAAGGGTCTCGCGGATCGCCCGCTCATCCTCCAGCGCCGTCAGACGGGCTTCCAGCTCGGCGATACGGGCCTCGCTCATGCCGGGTTCTTGCCGCCTTCGCGGTTGTCGATTTCCTCACCGTTCAGGACGACCCGCATGGTGGCCGGTGTGGGCTTGAGGACCGTCTGGTGGGCCATGCAGGCGGCTTCGGCTTCGGCGATCAGGTCGCGGATCCTGTCGGCGGGCTCGTCGGAATCGACGATCACATGGGTTTCCAGCCCATCGCACCGACCATCCGGCGCGCTCTTGTCGGCCATGGTGGTGGCAAGCGTGGTGGAGTATTTCAGGCGCTGCTCGACCTTGATGTCGCGGACCTGAACCTGATGGGCGTGGCACAACGCCTGGAGGTGGGTCAGCAGACAGAAGGCGATGCCGGCGGAGAGGAAGCCCAGCGGCGGCGGTGCGCTGTCATCGCCGTAATAGCTGGTCCCTTCATCGCATTGCAGGGTGAAGGCGCTGTAGCCCGGGATCGAGCACTCGACCGTCGCGACCTTCTTCTGGCGTTCGCCGGCCTGGGCGACGAGCGTCATCTCGAAATGCCCGCGCTCACCCACCTTGGGCTTGGTGAAGGCGTTGGGGGTGAACTGCGTGTATTCCGGCTTGTTTTCGGCGCGCCAGCCTACCTGATCGGACATCCGGATGTCTCCCTTGGATGATTGAAGTTGCAACGATATGGGGAGGCTTAGCGTCCGCGAAAGGCCGGCTTCTCCTTGGCGGCGAAAGCTTCGAAGGCGATACGGAAATCTTCCGTCTGCATGCAGATGGCCTGAGCCTGCGCCTCGCTCTCGATCGCCTCGTTCAGGCCCATCGACCATTCCTGACGCAGCTGGGTCTTGGTGATGCCATGGGCGAAGGTGGGACCCCGGATCAGGCGCGCTGCCAGCTTCTGCGCATCGGCGAGCAGCGTTTCCGGCGTGCTCAAAGAATTGAAAAAGCCCCAGCGCTCGCCCTCTTCGGCGGTCATGATCCGGCCCGAATACAAAAGCTCGGCCGCACGACCCTGGCCGATGATGCGGGGCAGCATCGCGCATGCCCCCATATCGCAACCGGCCAGACCCACACGGGTGAACAGGAAACCGGTCTGCGCATTGGCCGTGCCGATCCGCATGTCGGAGGCCATCGCGATGATCGCCCCCGCTCCGACACACACGCCATCGACGGCCGCGATCACGGGCTGCGGGCAGTGGATCATCGCCTTGACGAGATCGCCGGTCATCCGCGTGAAGGCGAGGATGCCCTTCATGTCCATCTTGGTCAGCGGCTCGATGATCTCGAACACATCGCCGCCGGAACAGAAATTGCCGCCCGCGCCGGTCACGACGACCGCCTTCACCTCATGGACATAGACGAGATCGCGGAAGGTATCCCGCAACTCGGCGTAGGACTCGAATGTCAGCGGGTTCTTCTTCTCCGGCCGGTCGATGGTGATTGTGGCCACACCATCCTCGAACGCCCAGCGAAAATGGGTCGGCGTATAGCTTGCCGGATCGAACGCCATGGGATTCCTCCTGAAGAATTCTTTTTCTGGTTTGGTTCTGCTGATCGGGCGGGGCGGCGTGCCCCCTCTGGTTGGTCAGTCGGGAATGACGGCCGTCGCCTCGATCTCGACCTTGGCCTCGGGCTCCACCAGACCGGCTACCTGCACCAGCGCCATCGCCGGAAAGTTCTTGCCGAGCGTGTCGCGGTAGATACCGCCCAGATCCTTCAGGGACGCACGATATTCCTCGATATCGGTGACATACCATGTCATCCGGACGAGGTGCTCGGGGCCGGCACCGGCCTCGTTCAGCACCGCCACGATGTTGGTGAGTGCCTGCTGGACCTGGCCCGCGAAATCGAGCGCCTCGAATTTTTCCTCGGCCGTCCAGCCGACGACACCCCCTGTCATCACCAGCGTGCCGCGCGCTGCCACACCATTGGAATAGCCCTTGGGCCGCGGCCAGCCTGCCGGGAGCAGCGTCTGATGCGCTGTCATGCTTCCATCCCCGCTTTCACCTGACGCGCGATGACGACCTTCTGCACTTCCGATGCTCCTTCATAAATCCTGAGTGCCCGAATTTCGCGATAGAGTTCCTCGACCTTCACACCGACCGTCACACCCAGCCCGCCGAAGATCTGGACGGCTTCGTCGATGACCTTCTGGGCCTCGTCGGTGGCAAAGAGCTTCGCCATGGCACTTTCGCGGGTAACGCGCTCAACGCCGGAGGCTTCCGGGCAATCCTTCGCCCAGGCGGCGCGATAGACCAGCAGGGCGGCGGCATCGACGCGCAGCGCCATCTCGGCAATCTTGGCCTGCACCATCTGCAGATCGAACAGGCTGGCCCCGAACAGCTCGCGCGTCGTGGCGTGCCGGAGGGCTTCATCCAGCGCGCGCCGTGCGAAACCGAGGGCGGCCGCGCCGACGGTGGAGCGGAAGACGTCCAGGGTCGCCATCGCGATCTTGAAGCCCTGACCGGGCGCGCCCAGCATGTTCTCTGCCGGGACACGCACATCGTCATAGCGAATGGTGCCGAGCGGATGCGGGGCGATCACGTCGATGCGTTCCGGCACGCTGAGCCCGGCGGTATCGGCCGGCACGATGAAGGCCGAGAGGCCCTTCGCGCCGGGCGCCTCGCCGGTCCGGGCGAAGGTCACATAGAGGTCGGCGATCCCGCCATTGCTGATCCAGGTCTTCTCGCCCGAGATCACGTAATGATCGCCGTCACGCCGTGCTTCGGTGGCCATGGAAGCCACATCAGAGCCGGCCGCCTTCTCGGAGAGCGAGAACGCAGCGATGGCCTGGCCCGAGCGGACGGGCGAAGCGAAGCTGGCGCGCTGCTCGGTGCTGCCGAACAGGGTGATCGCACCCGTGCCCAGCCCCTGCATGGCGAAGGCGAAATCGGCGAGCCCCTCATGACGGGCAAGCGTCTCGCGCATCAGGCAGAGCGAGCGGACATCGAAGGGTTGGCCGGGCTCGGGTGCTGCCAGTTTCAGCCAGTGGGCCTGACCCAGCGCTGCCACCAGCCGCCGGCAGGAGCCGTCAACATCATGGTGATCGACGAGGCCCGGCACATGCTCACCCGCCCAGGCCTCGATGGCCGCGGCAAGCTCGCGATGCCGATCCTCGAAGAACGGCCATGTCAGGAAGCTGCGATCCGCCATCAGGCCCCCGGTGCAATAAGGTGGGTGTGAGCGGAGCGCTTGACCTTGCCCAGCAGTTCCATGAGTTGCTCGATCTCGTCATCTGCCAACTGCTCGAAGGCCGCAGCGATCCATTTCTCATGGTCGCGGGCCATGTGCCGGAAATGCTTTTCGCCGGCCGCCGTCAGGCCGACATAGCTCGTCCGCCGGTCGGTCTCGGAGCGTTTGCGCTCGACCAGCCCGTCCTGCATCAACCGCTCGATGAGGCCTGTAACATTCCCGTTGGAGACCATCAGGCGGCGAGAGAGCTCGCCCATCGCCAGCGGCTCCTGCGCCCGGTCCAGTGCGGCCAGACAGTCGAACCGGCGCAGCGTCTCATCGAAGCGGGTATGCAGGCGGGTGCGGACCGCGGCCTCGATCATCGTCGTGGCGGAAAGCAGACGCAGCCAGAGCCGCAGATCCTTCTTGACGCTGCGACCCGTGGTTTCGCGATCAACGAATTCGGAGAGGGAGATGACGTTTTCGTCCATGGCGGCGCTTACATGACCTCGCCGCCGGCAACCGCAATCGCCTGCCCCGTGATGGCCGAGGCCCGCTCGCCGCACAGCCAGAGCGTGGCATCGGCGACTTCCTCCGGCCTGATGGCGCGGCCCAGCGGATTGTCCTTCAGGACCGCCTTGCGCGCGGCTTCCTCATCCATGCCGGTCTTCTCGATGATGTTGCGGATCGAATCGGCGAGGAGGTCGGTCTCGGTATAGCCCGGACAGACGGCGTTGACCGTGACACCCTTGGCGGCCAGTTCCAGCGCCAGACCGCGCGTCAGGCCGATCACCCCGTGCTTGGCCATGCAATAGGCCACGACATAGGCATAGCCGCGCAACCCGGCGGTGGAGGCGATGTTCACGATGCGGCCCCAGCCGGCCTCCACCATGTCCTTCTGGACCGCCTGAATGGTCAGCGCGGCTGAGACGAGGTTGATGTCGAGCGTGGTGTTCAGGTGAGCGCGGTCGATGGCCTTGAAGGGCCGGGACTCGGTGCCGCCTGCATTGTTCACGAGGATGGTG
>CAZPBH010000012.1:7599-13823 GCA_964584645.1 uncultured Rhodospirillales bacterium
CTGCATCATCGGTGATGTCGCAGGCGGCAAAGGCCGCCCCCCCGATCTCGGCCGCCGCCTTCTCCAGCGTCGCGGCATTGCGGCCGAGAATGGAGATTTTGGCCCCGGCACCATGCAACGCCTCGGCGATGGCGCGGCCGATGCCGCGCCCGCCGCCGGTGACCAGTGCATGACGTCCGGCGAGGTCGCTCATCAGACGGCGATGACCATCTGATCGCGGCGTTCCAGGTTCCGGAGATACTGGTCGCGCCCCGAGAGATACTGCTTCGGCCAGGGTGCCTGATCGTATTTCAGCGCACCTGCCGCGTGCAGGGTGAAGAACGGGTCGGACAGATGCGGCCGCGCCAGCGCGGTCAGATCGGCCCGGCCCGAGGCGATGATCGAGTTGCAATGGTCAACGTCGAAGATGTTGCCCACCGCCATGGTCGAGACCTTGAGGGTGTTCCGGATGAGGTCCGAAAACGGCGTCTGGAACATCCGGCCATAGATCGGCCTGGCTTCGACGGTCGTCTGGCCGGCGGAGACATCGATCAGATCGGCCCCATGTTCGGCGAAGGCCTTGGCGATGGCGAGGGTATCCTCCTCGCTGTTGCCATCCGGGTGCCAGTCGGTCGCGGAGATACGCACCGCCAGCGGCTTTTCCTTGGGCCACACTTCACGCATCGCGTCGAACACCTCGAGCGGGAAGCGCAGGCGGTTCTCGACCGGCCCGCCATAGTCGTCGTCGCGCTTGTTGGAGACCGGCGTCAGGAAGGCCGAGAGCAGATAACCGTGGGCGGCGTGGAGCTCGACCATGTCGAAGCCGCATTCAAGCGCCCATTCGGTCGAACGCCGGAAATCGGCGATGACCTTGTCCATGTAGGCACGATCCACAACGCGCGGCATGGCGTTGTTCTTGCTCCACGGCACGGGCGAGGGCGCCCAGATCTCCCAGTTGTCCGCAGGGTCGGTCAGGGGGGCGTCCATCTCGTCCCAGCCCAGCTGGGTCGAGCCCTTGGGCCCCGAATGGCCAAGCTGCATGCAGATCTTCGTTTCCGTGTTCTGGTGCACGAAATCGACGATCTTCCTGTGCGCCTCGATATGCTCGGGCTTGTACATGCCGCAGCAGCCGGGGGTGATGCGTCCCTCCTCGGACACGCAGGTCATCTCGGTATAGATCAGACCGGCGCCGCCCAGCGCGCGGCTGCCAAGATGGACGAGGTGGAAGTCATCCGGAGTGCCGTCCTTGGCGGAATACATCGCCATCGGGCTCATCACCACGCGGTTCTGCAGTTCCATGTCCTTGAGCTTGTAGGGCAGGAACATGGGCGGCACAGGCGTCTGGTGCGGCCGGCCGGTCAGCTTCTCGGCCAGCCATTTCTCATAGCCTTCCAGATAATCCTTGTCGCGCAGGCGCAGGTTCTCATGGCTGACACGCTGCGAACGGGTCAGCAGCTGGTAGGCGAACTGTTCCGGCTCGAAGTCCAGATAACGCGGCAGATGCTCGAACCACTGGGTGGAGTTGCGGGCTGCGGACTGGATCTTCAGCACCTCGATTCGGCGCTCATCCTCATAGGCCTGCAGGGCCTTGGGCACATCATCGCCGAAATCGTTGAACTTGCGGGCAAGCGCGATGGCATCTTCCAGCGCCAGCTTGGTGCCGGAGCCGATGGAGAAGTGCGCCGTGTGCGCGGCATCGCCGACGAGCACGATGTTCTTGTGGATCCAGCTCTCGCAGGTGACGCGCGGGAAATTGATCCATTGGGCCGAGCCGCGCTTGTGCCCGGCATTGCTCATCAGCTTGTGCCCGTCGAGATACTCGGCGAACATCTCTTCGGCCTTGGCCAGCATCTCTTCGGTGTCGAGCTCGCCAAATCCGGCCTTCTCCCAGGCCTCTTCGGAGGTCTCGATGATGAAGGTGGAGCTGTCCTTGTTGAACCGATAGGCGTGGACCCAGAACCAGCCCGGATCGAACTTCTTGAAGATGAAGGTGAACGCCTCGAAGATCTTGTGCGTGCCAAGCCAGATGAACTTGTTCTTGCGCATGTCCACTTCGGGACGGAACTGATCCTCGTACTGGCTCCGGATGCGACTGTTGATGCCGTCGGAGGCGACGATCAGATCGTAACCGGCATAATCCTGCTCCAGCGTCGCCGGATTGACCTCGGTCTCGAACAGGAGCTTCACGCCCAGCCGCTCGGCGCGGTGCTGCAGGATGTTCAGCAGGTGCTTGCGCTCGATCCCGCAGAAGCCGTGACCGGATGACGTGATCTTCTTGTCCCTGAAGAACACGTCGATGTCGTCCCAATGCGCGAAATTGTCGAGGATCTCGTGCTTGGTTTCCTCATCCGCGCCGTCGAGATTGTCGAGCGTCTCATCCGAGAACACGACCCCCCAGCCAAATGTGTCATAGGGGCGGTTGCGTTCGATCACGGTGATATCGTGATCGGGATTCTGCTTCTTCATCAGAATGGCGAAATAGAGCCCGGCCGGGCCGCCGCCGATGCACGCAATCTTCATGGGCGTCGTGCTCCTTTCAGCAATGGTTTAGGTTTAAAGTATCCCGAGCGCTCACCGCAACAAGTTTTCTTCGCTGCCAGCCTACCGCCCAAGATGTCGCACGTCCGTCAGGCGGTGTACTCGCCCCAATGCGCCAGCATGTGCCCGATCGTGCGCAGGCCCAGCGCGTGGAGCGTGTAGGTGGGGCTGCCGCCGCCCACACTCGGGAACAGGGTACCACCCGCCACCACAAGACCACGTATGTCCCATGGCCGGCCATAGCTGTCGGTGACGGAGCTTTCGGGGTGCGCGCCCATGATCGTCCCGCCCAGCGCGTGGCTGGCCCCGAACGGGCTATTCCAGCTTTCCCGGGCGCCGGCGGCGTTCATGATGCGCTGGCCCTCACGATTGGCGAACTCCCAGAGGCGGCGGCTTTCCGGCGCCAGATTGTGGGTGATCTTCGCCAGGTTCCGGCCATGGGCGTCGGTGCGGGTATCCAGCGTGATCCGGTTTTCGGGCAGGGTGATGCTCTCCATGATCGCGGTCATGTTGCCCAGATGGCGCGCGGCATCACGCATGAAGGCGTGCAGCGGCGCGCCGAAGAGATCGCCGCGGGTGTTGGCGATACCCAGCAGATCGTTGGGTTTCAGGGCCGGGCCGATGCCGTACATGAACGCCCCGAAGCCCTCATCGCCCTTGTCCTTCTCGTGATAGTCGACGCTCATCAGGGTTCCGGCCGTCACGCCCATGTGCAGTTCGGTCTCCTCCTCGAACATGCCATAGGTGTTGGAGATCATGTGGGCGGCGAAATACCGGCCCACCTGGTCGAAACGGTTGGCGAGCCCGTCGGGATGGCGGGTCGAGCGGGAGAGCAGCAGCAGCCGCGCGTTCTGAACCGAGGCGGCGAGAATCGTCACCGCCGCCGGCTGGAAGAAGGGCTCGCCCTCGCGCGGGCGCACCCGAACGCCCGTCACATGACCGCTGTCGTCGGCGACGATCTCGTCGACCTCGTGATAGGCCTCGAATGTGGCCCCGGCATCCTGGGCCGGCAGGAAATAGGTCGCCAGCGGGTTGGCGAGCGCATAGATCGGGCAGCCGGCATCGCACCACCCGTCCCAGATGCAGGCCGGGCGATTGTTGTATTCCACGGTCGTGATCGCCAGCGGGGTGGGGGCGGTGCGCAGACCGAGCCGCTCGAAGCCGGCCTTGATGATCCGGTGCTGCGCGAATTCGGGCGCTGGCGGCATCGGATAGGGCGCGCCCTCGGGGCGTGTGATTTCTGCTTCCGCATCGCCGCAGATACCGACCTCGGTCTGGATCTGGTCATAGAAGGGGCGGAGATCCTCGTACGCGATGGGCCAGTCGAGCGAGCGTCCGTAGAGCGAGGCAGTCTTGAAATCCTCCGGACGCAGCCGCGGCCAGCCGGCATAATGATGCAGGGCGGCGCCGCCGAAGCCCCAGCCCGTGCCCATACTGTGCGGAAAATGGGCGTCGCCTTCGTGCAGCACCGGCGCATTGCCCCATTTCAGCCGCCGCGACCAGATCTGGCTGGAGATCAGATCGCCCATCGTCCAGGGCGGGCCGGCCTCGAACACCGCCACCTTCTTGCCGGCCTGGGCGAGCTTGGCGGCGAACTGGCAGCCCGCGGCCCCGGCCCCGATGATGGCGACGTCCACCGCTTCCCGATCGGCCATGCTCATATCCGTACCCGCTGTTGATCCGAGCCAGCGAGAGTGCGCGCTTGGACGCTGCGGGGAAAGACATGCTGAAAAGTTATGACCGATGGCTGGAATCGATGGTTGCGCGCGGGGCGCAGGCATCGTTCCGTCTCACCGGTTCGTCGAGAGCGATTCTGCACGAGGACAGCGCATGAAGATTGCGGTGATCGGTGCCAGCGGTCAGCTGGGCGCTCCGGTGGCCAGGCGGCTTGCCGCCGACGGCAAGGCGGTCCGCCTGATCGGACGCAATGCGGAAAAACTGCGCGCCCGGTTCGGTGAGGGCTTCGAGATCGCCGAGGCCGATGTCCTCAAGCCGGCAACGCTTGCCGCAGCGCTGCAGGACTGCGATGGCGTTCATGTCAATCTGCGCGGCACCAGCGTTGAGGATATCGAGCGCACCGAGATCGCCGGCGCCCGCGCCATCGCTGAGGCCATCCCGCAGGCCGGTGTGAAGCGGGTGAGTTATCTCTCCGGTGCAGGGCTCGAGGAAGCCCCCGACCTTTTCCCCAAGCGGGCCAAGATGGCGGCCGAGCAGGCGCTGGCCGGCAGCGGCGCACAATGGATCAGCTTTCGCGCCACCCACTTCATGGAATCGCTCGACAGCTTCATCCGGGGTGGTTCGGCCATGGTGCCGGGCAAGCAGCCCCATCGCTGGCATTATCTGGCGGCCGAGGATTATGCAGCCATGGTCAGCCGGGCCTATGATCTGCAGGAGGGCTGGTCGCGTCCCCTGACCATCTTCGGGCCCGAGGCCTACACGATGGAAGAAGCCCTGAAGATCTACGCGCGGATCGTTGACCCGACGCTCAAGGTCGGCAGCATCCCGCTGTGGATGCCGAAGGTCATCGGCACCCTCACCGGCAAGCGTGAGCTCAGCTTCGTGAGCGAGCTGTTCCGCTGCTTTCAACTGATTGAGGAAAAAGGCGACCCGGAGCCGGCCAATGCGATGCTCGGTCGGCCCGAAACCACACTCGAACAATGGTGTCGTGCCCGCGCCGGCGGGGCGAGCCAGGCTGCCTGATGCATGGGAGAACCAACATGACCCGAACCGCACTTCGCCACGCCCTGCTTGCCGGAACGGCGCTGGGTGTTCTTGCTGCCTTTGGTCCGGCCACACCGGCCCTGGCCCAGGGGATCGAGGAAATCGTCGTCTCGGCGCGCAAGCGCGAGGAAAGCCTGCAGGACGTGCCGGTTTCCGTGACCGCCTTTACCGGCGCCAATCTGGAACAGCTTGGCATCCAGGAGCTTTCCGATGTCGGCCGGTTCACGCCGAACATGACCTTTGACTTTACCGCCCCCAATACCGGCTCGGGCAATGCGGGCGCCATCTACATCCGCGGGATCGGCTCGTCGGAGACGCTGTTTACCAGCGACCCGGGCGTCGGCGTCTATGTCGATGGCGTCTATATCGCGCGCTCCATCGGCCATGTGCTGGACACGGTGGATGTCGAGCGGGTCGAGGTGCTGCGCGGGCCGCAGGGCACGCTGTTCGGCAAGAACACCATCGGCGGGGCCATCGTCGTCACGACGACCCGTCCGAGCGAGGAATTCGAGGGCTCGGCCGCCTTCACCTATGGCACGGATTCCCTGCAGCAGTTCTCGGCCTCGATCAACGCGCCGATCACCGAGGAGCTGTTCGTGCGCGCCTCCGCCTACAGCCGCGACCAGGATGGCTACGGCGTGCGCCTGAATACCGGCGAGGAGATGGGCGATGAGAACGACATCGCCGCGCGCGCCAGCATCCGCTGGCTGCCGACCGACAGCTTCGAGGCCAATCTGTCCTGGGACTACTCCAAGGAAGACGAGCAGTCCCCGAACGAGGTGCTGGTCGAGACGCTGTCGATCTTCGGGCCCCCCATGCAGGAGAACCTGGTCGGTCTCTATAACCTCTTTGTCGCCAATGTTTTCGGCGCCTTCCCCTATCCGCCGCAAGGGCCGGTCTATAACGACAGTTTCGTGACCCCGGGCAACAACACCAGTCTCGGCACCGGCCCGTTCGGCTCGGAATTCGAGGCCTGGGGGCTGGCC
>CAZPBH010000012.1:13833-18460 GCA_964584645.1 uncultured Rhodospirillales bacterium
CCTCAACCTCGACTGGCAGATCGGCGGGCTCGAGCTGAAGTCGATCACCGGCTATCGCACCATGGAAGGTGCCTATGGGCGCGATTCGGATCATTCCCCGATCGTGCTGGTCGAGGCCTCGAACATCGTCGATCACGAGCAGTGGAGCCAGGAGTTCAACCTGTCCGGCACCGGCGTGGGTGGGTCGCTCGACTGGCTGGTCGGGGCCTACTGGTTTCAGGAGGAGGGCAGCGATTCCGAGACCGTCCGGCTGGTGCCGGAGCTGTTCCGGCTGGCCGGCATCCCGCTCAGCAAGGCAGGCACGACGACCATCGACAACACCAGCTGGGCGCTGTTCGGTCAGGCGACCTGGGCGGCGACCGAGCAGCTGCGGCTCACCGCCGGCCTGCGCTATTCCTATGAGGAAAAGGACGCCAACATCCGTCAGTTCGTGACCGATATCCAGGCGCCACCGATCGTCCTGAACCCGAACATCGCCGAGGAATGGGATGATTTCACGCCGAAATTCTCGGTCGAATATGATGTGACCGATGCCGCGCTGGTCTACGGCTCCGTCTCCTGGGGCTTCAAGTCGGGCGGGTTCACGGGTCGCTATATCGGCGGGCCGGCCAGCTTCCCCGAGCCGCTCAGCTACGACCCTGAAGAGGTCATCACCTATGAGGTCGGTCTGAAAAGCGACTGGCTGGATAATCGCCTGCGCCTGAACGCCTCAGGCTTCTTCTCGCAATATGACAATATCCAGGTCGTGGTCTTTCAGGGGCCGGCACCGCAGACCCGCAATGTCGCCGAGGGCCAGATCCTTGGCCTGGAGCTGGAAGCCACCGCCCAGCCCGTGCCTTCGGTGCTGCTGAACGCCACGCTGGGCTGGATCGATGCCGAATATACCGAGATCGATATCGGCAATTTCGTCGGCGTGGTGCCGGTCGATATCGACAATGATTTCGTCAACACACCGGAATGGTCGTTCACCCTCGGCGGGCAGTACACGGCCGAGCTGGGTGCCATGGGCCGGATCGTGGCGCGGGCGGATTATTCCTGGCAGTCGGAAACCGCCAATGACGCGATCAACACGGCCAGCCTGATCGAGGACAGCTATGGCATCCTGGACCTGCGGGCCGACTGGCATAGCGAGGACGACCGGTTCACGCTCGGGGCCTATATCGAGAACGTGACGGACGAGGAGTACATCGTCTCCGGCAATTCGGACCTGCAGTTCACCGGCTTCACGGTTGCCAATATCAGCCGCGGGCAGGAATGGGGCCTGCGCGCCAAGGTGAATTTCTGATCGGAATCTACTCTGGCGGCTCGAAACGACGAAGGGGCGCCGACGGGCGCCCCTTCTTGTTTGTGCGATGTGGTTCGCGATCAGCTGACCCTGATCACCACCGCCATGGCGGTATCGCCCGCCGCACAGCCCTGGAACAGCCCCGTGCCGCCACCGCGCAGCACAAGCTCCTCGATCATCTCGATGATCAGGCGCAGGCCGGTCGGGCCCTGCGGATGGCCCCAGATCAGCGAACAGCCGTAATTGTTCATCTTCTCCAGCGGGAAGCCGGTCTCGCGGGCAAAGACGATATCGTTGACCGCGAAGGGGTTGTGGCTCTTCACCACATCGATATCGCCGATGGCGATGCCGGCCGCGGCCAGGGCGCGCTGGCTGGCAGGCACCGGGGCCTCAGGCATGTGGGCAGGCTCGACCCGGGCCAGACCGAAGCCTTCCACGCTGATGGTTACAGACTTGTCAGCTGAAAGCTCGGCCGCCTTGTCGCGGGTGGTGATGACCATGCCGGCATGGCCGTCGGCCGGGTGGGTCTGGCCGCCGAAGGTGACGCTCCCGCCCTCCTTGACGGGTTTCAGTTTCGCCAGCCCTTCGGCCATCGTGTCGAACACGCCTTCATCACCTTCCAGTGTGGCAACGGTCTTGCGGAAGCGGGGATCGGGCACCTCGAAAGGCAGCGGGATGTAGCGCTTCAGGAAGGCCGCGCCATCGGCGAGGGCATCCTGATACTGGGCATAGCGGCGCAACACCACCTCGTGCTGCTCCTCGGTCGTCACCCCATGCTTTTTCGCGACATTCTCGGCCGTATCGAGCATGGCGCATTTAGCGAACGGGTCGTTCGAGAAATTGTCGAGCACCCAATCCTCGTGCGCCCCCGTGCCACCCGGCCCCTTCGGCGCCGGGTAATAGAGGTGCGGGCCGTTCGAGCAGCGGTCAGCCGTCACCACGAGCGCACAGCTTGCCATGCCCGCACTGATCTCCTGGGCAGCCATCTGAACGGTGCGTGCGCCGGTGGCGCAGGCCTGGTTGATGGTCGGGCCGCCGGCCTGGGCCGCCCCCATCATGCCCGTCAGCCAGGGCAGGCCGTAGAAGCTGTTCTGCTGCGGAACGGTCATGCCGAGCACGCCGTAATCGAACACCGAGGGGTCGATCTTGCGATCCGCCAGCACGGCCTTGCCGACATGGGCGGCGAGACGCACCGCATGCAGGTCGGCCAGCGCCCCCTGCCAGCGTGCAAAGGGGGTGGACCAGTAGGCCCGATAAGGGATGTAAGCTTCGATCGACGCCATGAGCCGGTTTCCTGCATCAAGAGGGTGGAGGGGGAGAGGATGGCTGGACGCGACCGCCATCAGTGCGTCCTTTTTGCCACGGGGCCGTACCAAACAGCTTCCCGCACATCGTTCCGGTTGCAAGGGTCACGGCAACCATTTATTTCGTACCTAAACTATTTGGCATTGCCCGCCCGCGCACACAATCCATTCCCGCGAAATGGGAGATCTGGGAGAGACGCATGACCCGTACCCGCAGCCTTCTTCTTGGTACCGCCGCCAGCCTCGCCATGGGCGCCACCCTGGCCCCGCCGCTTCCGGCGCTGGCCCAGGGGATCGAGGAAATCACCGTGACCGCGCGCCGGCGAGAGGAATCGCTGCAGGACGTGCCGGTCGCCGTGACCGCGTTCTCTTCCGATGCCCTCGAGGTGCGTTCGATCGACGGCATTCGCGATGTCGCGCGTTTTGCGCCCAACGTCTATACCACACCCGGCCCGCAGGCGGGCTCGGACGCTAATTTCATGATCCGTGGCCTGCGTCAGGACGATTCGATCTTCACCGTCGACCCCGTGGTCGGCATCTATATCGATGGCGTCTATCTCGGCCGGGCTGCCGGTGCGGCGCTCGACGTCCTCGATATCGAGCGGGTCGAGGTGCTGCGCGGGCCGCAGGGCACCCTGTTCGGTCGGAACACCATCGCCGGCGCGATCAGCGTGACCTCGGCGCGGCCGACCGGCGAGTTTGGCGGCAAGGTCGATGTCACCTATGGCGACCGCGACCGGATCGATGCCAAGGCCACCGTCAACTTCCCCGTCACCGACCGGCTGGCAGCGCGCGTGACCGCCGCGACCCTGAACGAGGAAGGCTGGGTCGAGCAGATCTTCACCGGCGATACCGGTCCGGATGAAGAGACGATCTTCGGCCGGCTTGCCCTTGAATGGCAGCCGCATGACGACGTTACCGTCCTGTTGTCCGGCGACTTCACCGATCAGGACGGCACGACGCATCCGACCGTCAATGGCGGGGCTGCGACCTTCCCGCCGAACCTGTTCCTGCCGCCCGATGTCAACCGGTCGATCGCCCTGAGCGATTTCGACACCTCCACAAGCTCGGTCGACCCCGTGGACGACACCGAGACCTGGGGGGTGAGCGCCATCATCGACTGGAGCCTCCCCTTCGCCGACTTCAAGTCGGTCAGCTCCTATCGTGAGCTGGATCAGATGACCGGTCAGGATTTCGACGCGACCGAATTCTTCGCCTTCGATCAGACCGTCGACAACCAGCAGAGCCAGTTCAGCCAGGAATTCCAGCTGGCCGGGACGAGCCTTGCCGATCGCCTCGACTGGGTGGCGGGTCTGTATTACTTCCGCGAGGAATGGTACCAGCGCCTGCCCATGGGTCAGGGCGTGCCGCTGGATGGCGGGGCGCTGCCGGCGGGCGCGCCGTTGCCGCCGTTCCTGCCGACCACCGGGACCTTCGTCGGGCCCCTTTCGGATGAGCGCAAGATCAACGACCAGTTCCGTGAGGGTGAGACGACGAGCTACGCCATCTTCGGCCAGGCCAGCTATGACGTCACGGACCGGCTCTCCTTCACGCTCGGCCTGCGCTTCTCCTATGAGGAGAAGGAGCTGGAGCTGGAGAACCGCGCGGTCGTGATCTCCGACGAGCCGCAATTCGTCGGCAGCCCGTTCGCGATCTTCCCGCCGGGCTCGACCGTCACGATTCCCCGGACCACCGTGTCGGAGGAATTCGACAGCCTGACCCCGCGGGTCGGGATCGAATATCAGGCGACGGACGAAGTTCTCGTCTATGCCTCCTACGCGCGGGGCTTCAAGTCGGGCGGCTTCTCGGGCCGACCCAATGCGACGGTCACGGGTGTCGAGGTGCCGGTCTTCGATCCGGAAGAGCTGGACACCTATGAGATCGGCGTGAAGTCGGAGCTGTTCGACAACCGCCTGCGTCTCAACATCGCCGGCTTCTATTCGGATTACGACATCCAGACGACGACCCTCACGGGCAGCCCGCCGACCTTCAGCGTGTTCAACGACACGGCCGAAATCTGGGGCTTCGAAGCCGAATT
>CAZPBH010000013.1:0-18208 GCA_964584645.1 uncultured Rhodospirillales bacterium
CGCTTCTCGGTCTGCTGGAGAAAGCGCCCAGCCTCGCGGTTGATGACGCGATGCTGGCCTTTGCACGCACGGGACGGCGCCCGTTGGCGGTCGTGGCCGAAAACCGCGACGATTTCGAGCCCCTGCTGCGCCATCTGCATGAGAACCGCGACATCCCCAAGGTCATGCCGCTCGATCTCGGCTATGCGCTCGGAGATCGGGACGATATCATTTATGTGGGCCAGGACCGGGTCGCCGATGAGGCGGTCGAACAGACCATGCCCGAAGACGGTATCGCCGCGGCGACAAGGCTGGCGATCCGACTGGGTGCGCGTGAGATCATCCTGATCGGCTCCTGGCTGGCGACAGGCTCCGAAGAGGTGACACAAACGCGCGAGGCAGCCCTCCGTGAAGCTCTCGAAGGAGCGCGTGAGCGCGGCATCAGGGTAGGGCGCGCCGACCCGGCGACGGGCCCGACCTTCCTTCCCGCCCTAGCGGAAGATCCCGTTTCGGAAGCGCTGCAGCGGCTCCACGCCCAAAAAGCTGCGATGGTGCAGGGGCGCGCCGATGCGCTGACCCCCAATGCCGATATCGCGGCGATCGAGGCGGAACTGCTGGCAAGCCATCCCTGCCCTCAGGACATCTACCTGCCGACGAGCAAATGGACAGGGGCCGAACGCCTGCTCGGGATCGGCAGGGTGTGCCATGCCTGGCATGAGCGCCGGGAGGTGCACCTGCAAAGGCTCCGGGAGGTGCGCGCGCGCGTTCAGGGGGGTCACCGGTGTTTCGTCATCGGCAACGGGCCCAGTCTCAACCAGACGGATCTCGACCGCCTGGTCGGCGAGACGACCTTCGCCACCAACGGCATCTTCCTGAAGTTCCCGGAGACACGCTGGCGGCCGTCGGTCTATGTCGTGGAGGATCATCTGGTCGGCGAAGACCGCCGCAACGAAATCAACGCGCTGGAAGGTTTTCCCGTTTTGGCACCCTTCTATCTGGCTTATTGCATCGATGAACTGGACAATGTCGTCTATTATAATCATCAAAGTCGTATAAGCTATCCTTGGGGCTTCGATTTTTCGAACAACGCTGAAGAAATCACCTATACGGGATGCACGGTAACCTTTTCTTGTCTTCAATTGGCGTTTTACATGGGTTTTCGGGAGATCTATCTGATCGGCGTCGACATGTCCTACAGCATTCCCAAGGACGCGCGCCTGTCCAGAGACTACACCACCGATGTGATCGACATGCCGAGCGAAGACCCGAACCATTTCGCCGGAGATTATTTCGGCCGCGGCTATCGCTGGCACGATCCGAATGTCGACAAGATGGAACAGGCTTACTGGGAGGCGCGGCGCGTTTGCGAAGCGCATGGTGTCAAGATCTATAACGCGACCATCGGCGGAGCCTGCGAGGTGTTCGAGCGCGTCGACTATGACAGGCTCTTTGCCCAGCGCCGTGGCGAGGAGGCCCGGCAATGACCCTGGAGCTTGTAGAGGCCGGGTTTCACCGCATCACCGACTATTACGAGGACCTTCAGGCCGACCCCGACCCTTTTCTGGCCTACCCCGAAAAGTTCACCCTGGCCGATGCTGCGGCACGTTGGGTCCGGTCACGGGTCGACCCGGTGAACCCCGTCCTCACGCTGCTGCAGCCGGAGCCCGCCGGTGCCGTGGCAGCCTTCGGGCGCGCCGGGCTGGTTTTCGGTCAGAAGCGCATTCCCGAAGGAGGCGTGTTTTTGCTCTGGGGGGACTACGCCACCCTGGGCCGATACATCACCGAACTCGACGATGAGGACATCCCGGCCATCAACCATGCCGCGCAGCTGCTGGTAGCGGTCGCCGTCCCCTTCGCCAGCAATGAGGGTCTGGCCGCGGTCAAAGCCGTCGCCGCGTGCGAGGATCGGTGCCTTGCGTCACCTGAGGCGCAGATCAACGCCGGCGAGGCGCCTGCACCATCGCCACTTCTTCTCGTGCATCGTCTCTGCCGGCGACTGGGCGTGGCCGGCGCGCCTGACCTCAAACCACTCCGTATCGAGAACTTCGTTTTCGATCAGAATGTGATGGTAGACCCGGTGCTGCCGGTCGACCTGGACGAGAAAACGGCCCGAGCGCGCCTTCAGGGGCCGTGGCCCGGCCCGGAACGTCGCGGCCTGGCGGTTGTCGCCTTCCGGGCGCAAGGCGGTTCGGCAAGGCCGAGTGAGGTCTGAGATGCTGCAAGCCACCTATCTTGCCGTCGGCTCCACAAACCACCTGCTGGCGATCCTGCTGGACAGCGGGCGCGAGATGCCGCGCACGGTTCAGACGATGAACAACCATGCGCTTTCCGATGGCTGGCTGGAACCCGCGCGCACCTGGCACCGCGAGGACAGGGTGCTGGATGTGGGTTGCGGGTATTCCGAACTGCCCGCACGGTTCGCACGGCGCCATGGCTGTGAGGTCTGGGGCCTCGACGATTTCGGGCGCAATTCCAACGATCTGTTCTGGCTGCGAGGGCAGGATCCCGATGCGTTCGTCGCCTCTGTGCCGGAGGTAAGGTTCGTCTTCGAACGCCTTGGCGATCCGGCACGATCGAGCCTCGAACCCGGCAGTTTCGATGTGATCCTGACCAACAACGCCCTGCACGTGGCCCCGCCCCCGCATGCCCCGATCTGGCGCCATGCCGCGTCCCTGCTCAACGACCGGCCGGGGAGCGAAATCGCCGCTGCGATGGTTTGCAATTTCGCCTCCGACGGCGCGCCCGAACACGCGATGGCGCGGCTGCGCCGGATCGGCGAGCTGGAGGATCGGGTGGTCCGACACCTCAATGAAACCGACCGTTTCGACGAGGGCTTCTGGGCCGAAATCCATGACATCGTCAAGGCTTCCCCGCACCGGCAATCCCCCCTTGTCTACGTCGCCTACATGGCGCGGAGCATGGGCGTTCAACCCTTCGCCTTTCCGGGCGAATTGCGGGCGGCCAGCTTCTGTACGCAGGTAGCGGCCATGACCAACCCCGTTTCACAGGGCTTTCGTGATTTCGAGTTCAGCGGCAATCGTGACGAGCTGGTGAATTACCGCCACGGTCGGTATTCACCCGTGCTGATCCGCTTTGCTCGCAGCCCCGAAGAGGCCCCGGCAGAGCTTTTCAGGCCGGTCGAACTCGCCTTGTGGCAGAGCCGCGGCGCCCGCTTCGCCCCGCCACCGCCCGCGGACCGGTTCTCGGTCCTGCCCGATGCGGTTGGAACCCCTTTCTTCCTCCGGGCCGAGGCAGAAGGTGAGGGCGAACGCTCGGTCGTTCAGAAGGTGCCATCGCCCGGTGTGCAGCCTTGCCGTGTGACGCTGAGCCTCCCCGTCGGCACGCACAAGGGCGCCTCCCCGTGCCGTCTGCGGCTGAGGGACGGCGAGCGCAGCTTCGAGGCCACCTTCGATCCGGAGCGCGCCTGCTGTCTGCCAGGCGCTGGAGGTCCGGGTGCGGAGATCACCGTGACGTGCCATGGTTCAGGATGGAGCACGATCGCGTTATCCGCCGTTCTTCTGGGCGATGAATTCATGACCGAGATTTCCCTGGCAGATGATCATGAACCGGCCAACCCGACATCAGGGAAGCATCATGGTCTGCATTGCGGCCGTCCCAGGGTAAGAGTGGAGACGGACCGAGCCTTCCAACCCTGCAGCGCACAGGACTGAGCCCATGTTGAAGGTGATCGAAAAGAAGGACTTCTTTGAATGGGCCGAGCGCGGCCTGTTGCCGGTCAAGTGGGATACCGTCAAATACGGCATCAAGCTCGCCCAGGACATGGCCATTCTCGACCTCCTCGAGGGTGTGCAGGATCGCACCATAGCCGAGGCCGGGGGCGGGCGGTCACGCACCCTTGGCCGCTTCATGAACAACAACACCTGCTGGAACATCGATCGCCTCGAAGGCGAGGATGGCGGCGTGGCCAAGGGCACCTTCGATCCTCTCGAGCGGGTGACTTATGCGCATGTTTTCCTTGGCGACTTCGCGCCGGAATTGCCCGAGTCCTTCTTCGACATCAGCTTTTCCATTTCGGTGATCGAGCACCTCCCCAGCCATGAGTTGCGCGATTTCTTCCGGGATCTGGCGCGCATCACCAAGCCCGGCGGCATCTCCCATCACGCCATCGACTTCTACGTCGCCGACGAGCCTCTGGAGGAAGTCGAAATGCGCCTCGATGACATTCTGCGTTTCTCCCAGGAGGACACCGGATTCTCCCTGGTCGGGCCTTCAGAAGTGCCAAGGCCTCTCGTCTTCCGAAGCCATTACGTCTCGAACCCCGATCACGTGATGCACGTCTGGAACGATGTTGCGCCAGCGCTGAAGGAACTTCGTGAACGTGCCCAGGGGATTTCGCTCATCGGGACGTGGCGAAAGGAAGGATGAGCGCGACCGGCGGGCGGATGGCAAGGAACGGTTGAACATGCGCTTGCTGCAGGCCGGTGTCGCCAAGAGCGGCAACTATCTGCTCTACACCATGCTCACTGCCTTGCAGGGTGCGGCGGGCATGCCGCCCCGCCGGTTCATCACCGGTCATCCCATCCAGGCCGAAGCGCGCCAATGGAAGCTGAGCTTTCCGGGACAGCACGCGGTGGACGTGCTGGAGATGGACGATGATGCCCTTTACATCTCGATCAGCTCGCTGTTTCGCGAGCCCATCACGGACATCCCCGGCTTTGCCGAAAGAACGAACCTGGTCTGGACGCACGCGCCCTGGGCGCGCAGTACCCCGCGGATCGCCCCGATCTTCGATCACATCGTCTACGTGATCCGTGATCCCCGTGATGCGATCATTTCCCATGCCGATTTTCTCTTCACCGACTACATGCGCAACACGGTCGGGGAGAAGCGTTACACTTCGCCTGAAGCGTTCATCGATGATTGTCTGGAGCCCTATATCCGCGAATGGGGAGAGCATATCTCGGGCTATCTGGACCATGCGTCCGATCTCTCTTCGCTGATCGTGGTATTCTACGAGAACATCATTGCCGATCGCCCTGCGGCGATCGCAGAACTTGCCCGGGACCTGGGTCTGGTTCTCCCTCATGGGGAGGTCGAGAGGATTGCTGAAGAGATCGGCATCGACCGCATGCGCGCTGCCGCACCGGGCCATGTGAACAAGGGCCAGGCCCGCCGCTGGGCACATCGTCTCACCCCTGAACAGCAGGAACGGGCCCGCAGGGCTATGGGCGCGTGGTGCGCCCGGCTGAACTATCCCGAAGAAGCCCGTCAGGAGCCCGGCCGCCCGGGGTTGGAAAGCGCCTTGAAGGAGACCGGGAAGTGAACCTTGAATGGACACCCCACGGTGCGACGATTCGGGCCGCAGCCGAACCGGGAGAGAGCTTCAGCCTTGTCGAGAGTGAGGCGGCCGAGACCCATCAGGTAGCTGCACAACTGATCGCCCCCGAACCTCCGGCCTGCTGCCTGATCCTGCGCCTGCGGCCTCTGGATCGGCGTTTCGCACGGATCTGGCTGCGCCGATACTGGGCCAGCGAACCCGAATTCGAGCTTCAGCTCGATCTTCTCACCCCGTCGGTGCTGGGCATCGCGCGCTATCGGAACATCGACGGCGGCTCGGCCGTCGCCGTCGAAGAGCCGGATGGCTGGGTCGTGGTGGAAGTCCGACTGCCGCCAGTCCTCCACGGCACGAACCTCAGGCTGAGCCTTCTCTCGGGCGCGACACCGACGGGATCGAGCCTCCATCAGGGTGACGGGCGTCCGGCGCTCAGCTTTGGCGGTGCCGAATGGGTGGAACGGCCGACCCTGGGCCCGCTGGCTCACCTCGACCGCGAGGTGACCGCCGCCGCAGCCCGGCTGGACATGGACATATCGGCAGCGACGGTCGCGAGCCTGCGCCTCGATATCGCCAAGTTCCGGGCGCGGATGACGGGTCGTGTCGCGGCCTCGTCTGCCGAACTGGAAGCCATCGCGCTGGCGCGTCTGCTGGTGCTCCGGCTGCTGGAACGGGAAGGTCAGACAGCGAGGCGTCATCTGGAGATCGGAAGCCTTTTCGGTGGCGGTGCCGCGATGGCCGCGCTGGGTGCCGCCGCCGCCGGGCAGAAGGCCGATCTTGTCCTGATCGATCCCCTCGAGGGCTATTACGGCCTGCAGAACGATCCGGCCACGGGGCATGCCGTCAACGAGACCACCCTGCGCGCCAACCTCAGCCTCGTCGGGGTTGCCGAAGAGGAGGTGACCGTCCTGAAAGGACTGTCCAGTGACCCTGCGATCCGCAAGGCTGCCGGTGCGCACCGCTATGGTTCGATCATGATCGATGGCGATCACAGCTATTTCGGGGTAGCCGGTGACCTGCTCGCGTACGAGCCCCTGCTCGATCCGGGCGGGATCATGCTGATCCACGATGTCGAGAGCCCCGACAGCTTTGACATCGCCATCTTCGTCGAGGAAATCGTGCTGGCGCATCTGGGCGCCTTCCTGCGCCCGATCTTCCACGTCGACACCCTGCTGGGCCTGCGCAAGCTGGCTCCGATTCCGGAAGAGACCCGCCAGCACTTCGAGGCGTTTGTCCCCAGCACTGCCGTGCGACGGATGATCGAACGGCGCCATCTCCTTTCGGCCCATGAGCCGATTGGGGGTTCCGCCCAGCCCAGCGCCTGAGCGAGGTTCAGGCGATCCGGGCGGCTATGGCGGACGCGATCTCTTCGGCCCGCTCCTCCGGGGCCGCCCAGGCGTACCAGAGGTCGAACATGTTCTCGGCCGTCATCGTCTCGCCAAGAAAGGTGATCGGCCGATAGCCGAACCGCAGGAAGGTGTCGAAATATTCCTCCAGCGTGTAACCGCCCAGCTGAGGAGCATAGACGCTGTTTTCCATGGCGATGACAGGGCGATCTTCGCGCAGCAGGGTCTCACCGCCCCGCAAGGCATTGAACTCGCCCCCTTCGAGGTCGAGCTTGATGAAACGCACCGGCAGGACCCGATCTGCCGTCATGCGGTCTATGGTCGTAGCCGGCACGGTGATGGTCTCGAATGCCACATCCGGGTCGAACTGGAAGATCGAACTGATGCCCGAGCGGCCAGAATGGGAGGTGCTCAGCATGAAGGCGATCTCGCTGCGAGCGGGGTCCTGCTGCAGTGCAGCCGCCACGACCTCGACCCGATCACCGCCGTAACGGGGTGCCGTGCGCGCCAGCTCGCTTGCCTTGGCAGGGTTGGCCTCGACCGCATAGATGTGTCGGCAGCTTGGCACGGCTGAAAGGAACTCGGTGTGCATCCCCCCATGCGCCCCGCCATCGATCGCCGCACAGGCCCCTTCGCCTCCCAGCAGCCGGGTATAGATGTCCCGCATGGCATGTTCGAGGATATCCTCATCCTTGAGGGCCGCATGGATGAAGGGGTGATCCGGCCGCGGACGGATGTCGACCTTCGGCGCCGGTGGCCGTGAGCCGGTTGTGGTCATGGCACTTTCCTCTCGCCGCCTGGGCGATCTCTTCCGGTTGACGTCCTCATTGTGCGCCAAGCACTGCCACAAACAACCCGCCCGCTCGTTCGTCCGGGTCGGCAAGGCCGATCGAGGCCGATGTAATGTAGAGGTGATCCGTGCCAGCGAGTGCACAGCTCGTCACCAGAGGTGTCGGCACCTTGACCGTCTCCGTAATCTGACCGTCGGCGTCGAGGCAGACAACCTTTCCCGCCCCCCACAGGGCCACCCACAGCCCCCCTGCCGGATCACAGATCATGCCATCGGGCGTGCCCTCATGACTTGCAAACCGGCGAAAGACGGCCTTGGGGCCGATCGTGCCGTCAGCGTTGAGAGGGGCGTGCCAGATGGTTCGCGCGTGCGAATCCGTCAGATAGACCGCGTCACCCGCAGGGCCGAAGGCCGGACCGTTGGCAATCACATAGCCGCTATCGATCCGCCGCAGCGCGCCATCCTGATCCAGCTGCCAGAAGCTGCCTGTCGGTGCCACGGCCGCATCGTCCATCGAACCGCACCAGAACCGGCCGAATGGATCGACCCCGCCATCGTTGAACCGGTTTGAGGACAACTCCGGCTCCGGATGCACGATGGGATCGATCAGCACGGTGCCATCGTCCTCGAGATGAAGATGAACGAAACCGCTCTTGCGCAGGGCGGCATGGAACCCGCCCTGGGGAAGCGGGGCGATGCAGCCGATCTCCTCGCCCACGGACCAGACCAACCGGCGTCCGCTCGAAGCCTCGAAGGCGAGCACGGCACAGCCCTTGATGTCGACGAAGTAAAGCCGCGCCATCGGGTCGATCCAGACCGGACCCTCGCCCAGCACGGTCCGTGCCGGCCAGATGCACGTCGCTTCCCTCATGTCAGACCGAGGTCGACGACGAAGCTCTGCGCCGTGCAACCTGCCCCTGCCTCCGAACCCAGAAACAGCACCATGGCGGCGATATCCGCCGGCATCAGCCGACGCGTGACGCATTGGCGCGCCAGCGTTGCCATCTCCGCCTCGGGCGTCACCCAGCGCGCCAGCTGCCGCTCGGTGAACACCCACCCTGGAATGACGGCATTCACACGGATCCCAAGGGGACCGAATTCACGTGCCAGTGACCGGGTCAGACCCTCCACACCGGCCTTCGCGGTCGTGTAGGCAACCATATGGCCGAGCGCCATCCGCCAGCTTGTCGAGCCGAGATTGACGATGCTGCCACCCCCGGCGGCTTCCATCTCACGTGCCAGCGCCTGGGCGGCGAAGAACTGGTGGCGCAGGTTGACCGCAAAGCGCTCGTCCCACGTTTCGGGCGAGATTTCCGACCAGCCATGGCGCTCGTCCGAGGCAGCATTGTTCACCAGAATGCGCGCAGGCCCCAGCGATGAACTGATCCGTGCGAGGCCGGCCCGCAGGGCTTCGATATCGCGCACATCACAGGGTTCGAAGACCACCCGGCTTCCGATCTTCTCGACCAGCGCACGGCCGGCAGTCGCGTCGATATCGAGGAAGCCGACATGGCTGCCCTGATCGCAGAAGGCCTGGACCAGCTCCGCCCCGATGCCGGTGGCCCCGCCGGTGATCACGACCACACGATCCTCAAGGTCCGGATAAACTGCAGGCCTGTTCATCGGTTCATCCCGTCTCCCCCGCCCATGGCTGTTGGCAGCCAGGCGCGGCCCCTGCTATTCTCCCTGAAATTCGGGGAGCCGACAATTCAGGAGGGGGCGTGCCGTCGCCGATGACACAGGAAGATCCTGCGCGAACCAGGGTAACGGTCATCATCCGCGCCTATAACGAGGCCCTGTCGATCGGGCGCCTTCTGGACGGGGTGATGCAGCAAACCCTCAAGGATGTCGAGATCATCCTTGTGGATTCCGGCTCGACGGATGCGACCGTATCCATTGCCGAAAGCTACGGTGCCCGGGTGCTGTCCATCCGCCCCGAGGATTTCTCCTTCGGCCATTCCCTCAATGTCGGCTGCCATGCGGCCACCGGCGACATCTGCGTGATCGCCAGTGCGCATGTCTATCCCACCCATCGCGACTGGCTGGAGCTGCTTGTCGCGCCCTTCGAGGATCCGCGCGTGGCCCTGGTCTATGGCCGGCAACGCGGGGCGCCGACGACGCGCTATTCCGAACACCGGATCTTCCGGCAATGGTTTCCCGACGCCAGCCATCCCGATCAGCCGCAGCCCTTCTGCAACAACGCCAATGCGGCGATACGCCGGCAGGCATGGCTGGACCAGCCCTATGACGAGACCCTGACGGGCCTTGAGGATCTCGACTGGGCACAGCGGGCGATGCAACGTGGTGGCCGGATCGTCTATGAGGCCCGGGCCAATGTGATCCACGTGCATCACGAGACGCCAGACCGAGTGTTCAACCGCTATCGGCGCGAAGCGATGGCCTTGCGGCGGGTCTTTCCGGATTCGCATTTCGGTATCGGGGATTTTGCCAGGCTGCTCACGGCCAACATCCTCAGCGACTGGGTGCACGCGGCTGCCGAGGGCGTCCTGCACCGGAAGGGCATCGAGATCGTCTGGTTCCGCTGGATGCAGTTTGCCGGCACCTTGCAGGGCTATCGCCATGCGGGTGCCGTGACCGCCAGCCTGAGGCAACGCTTCTATTATCCGGCCAGCCTGCGCCGGCAGGGCACGGGCGAACATGTCGACCGGCTCGGGCTTGAAATCGACTATGGCGCCGATCATCGTGCGCCCGACCATATCGAGGGGAAGGACAGGCAGGATGCGGATCGCCGCGCTCGTGCCCATGCGTCACCATAGCCAGCGCGTACCGGGCAAGAACTACCGGCCCTTCGTTGATCGTCCGCTGTTCCATCACATCATCGCGACCCTGCTCGCCTGCCCGAGTGTTGCGGAGGTCGCCATCGACACCGACAGCCCGGAGATCATGGACCAGTGCCGCAGCGCCTTTCCGGGCGTCAGGCTGCTGCCCCGGCCGGCGCATCTGAGGGCCGACACCACGCCGATGAACGACGTGCTGCTCAACAGCACCGCGCAGATCGAGGCCGAATTCTACCTCCAGACCCACAGCACGAACCCGCTTCTGAAGATCGAGACCATCGAGCGGGCGATCGCCGAACTTCGCGAGGCGGTGCCCGCCCATGACAGCCTTTTCGGTGTGACCCGTCTGCAAACACGGCTCTGGGACGGGCTGGCGCGGCCGCTGAACCACAATCCCAACATCCTCCTGCGCACACAGGACCTGCCGCCGGTCTTCGAGGAAAACTCGTGCCTGTACCTCTTTCGCAGGGAAACCCTGGTGGCCCGCCACAACCGGATCGGCGACCGTCCGATCCTGTTCGAGATCGACCGGCTGGAAGCACAGGACATCGACGAAGAGGCTGATTTCGTGCTCGCCGAAATGCTCTATCGGCGGCGGCAGGCCGCCCCATGAGTTGGGAGGTCCTGATCACCTGCCGGCAATTGCAGGACACGCTCGACCTCTACGAAGACTGGTTCGCCGAGCACGGCATCAGGGCTTCGACGGTCCCCGTCGCACAGCAGCTGAGCGAGGCCGAGCTTGTGGAGATCATCGGTCGCTATGATGGCATCGTGGCGGGTGACGACATGATCACCGCCGCGGTGATCGCCGCCGGCCGGCCCCGGCTCAAGGTGATCTGCAAATGGGGGATCGGGGTCGATGCCATCGATCTCGCCGCAGCAGCGGCGGCCGGCATTCCGGTCCACAACACCCCGGGCATGTTCGGCGAGGAAGTGGCCGACATGGCGATGGGCTACATCCTCATGCTGGCGCGTGGCCTGCATCGGGTCGACCGCGCGGTCCATGCAGGGACATGGCTGAAGATCAGGGGCGAAACCCTGGCCGGAAAGACGGTCTCGATCCTGGGGGTCGGCTCGATCGGTCGGGCTCTGGCACGGCGCGCCGTCGCCCATGGCTGCGTGGTGCTGGGCCATGACGAACTTCCCATCCCGCCCGAGACAGCCTTAGGCCTCGGTCTTCATGAGGTTGGCTTCGAGGAACTGCTCGAGCGCGCGGATTATCTGGTCCTTGCCTGTCCTCTGACCGCGCGGACCCGCCACATCATCAACGCCACGACATTGGAGCGCATGAGTGAGGGCGCCCGATTGGTCAACGTGGCGCGCGGTCCTCTCGTCGACGAGGCGGCGCTGGTTGCAGCGCTGGATGAGGGACGCATCGCCGGTGCCGCTCTCGATGTCCTCGAGGTGGAGCCGATCACCAGCGACAACCCGTTGCGGGGGCGACCCAATGTGATCCTTGGAGCGCATAACGGCTCCAACACGCAGGAAGCGGTGCTGCGCACCAACCGGGCGGCCCTCGATCACCTGCTGCGCAGCCTTCAGGCCTCCGGCGCGGGCTGAAGACGCCCCTTCACCAGGGCACCTCAATCGGTTCGATCGATCAGCTCGATCACATTGCCTTCGAGATCCTGGATGAAGGCGATCATGTCGCCGGTTTCCGAGCGCATCGGCGGAACGGTGATGACCACGCCGAGCCCCTCCAGCCGCGCGACTTCGGAAACGAGATCCCGGACCTCGAGCGCGAAATGGCTGATGCCGCCGCGCTTCAGGTCGGCGACAGGGTTCGAGCGATCATGCTCGGCCGCAAGACCCTCATCAAAGGCGAACATCTCGATCTCGAAGCCGGGCCCGGCCAGAAAGGCCACATCGGCCCCGAGCCCCTCGAAGCGCAGGCGCCGTCGCAAGGCAAAGCCGAAGATGCGCTCATACCAGCCGAGCGCGGTGTCAAGCGCGTGCACCGCCATCGCGACATGCACAAAGCGTGTTTCCGACGCCGCCCCGGCCGACGGCGCCGCTTCCTGTGCCGTCATGGTCTCAGCCGGTGATGGCGAGCGAACGCCCGGTGCTGCCGAGATCGTCCATGCCCTCCCGAAGCCGGGCGATGACCCCCTTCTCGCCCTCGCGCAGCCAGACCCGCGGATCGTAGAGCTTTTTCTGGGGCTTGCCGGTATCGGGATCGATCTGATGACGGAAGGCGACGGGGTTGGCCTCGACATAGCGGCCGACGGATTCCGCAAAGGCAAACTGCGTGTCGGTATCGATGTTCATCTTGAACACGCCGTAGCTGACGGCCTCGGCGATCTTTTCCTTGGCCGAGCCCGAACCGCCATGAAAGACGAGGTTGAGCGGCTTCGGCCCGGTGGCGAAACGCTCCTGCACCAGATCCTGGCTGGCCTTCAGGATCTCGGGGCGCAGTTTCACATTGCCGGGGGCGTAGACACCGTGGACATTGCCGAAACTGGCCGCGACCGAGAACATGCCGAGCGGTTGGAGCTTGGTGTAGGCAAGCGCCACATCCTCAGGGTTGGTGTAGAGCTTGTCGGCATTGGCCTCGTCGAGCTCTTCCGAGCCCATGCCGTCCTCCTCCCCGCCGGTGACCCCCAGCTCGATCTCCAGCGCCATGCCGAGCGGCGCCATCCTGGCCAGCATGTCGGCCGAGATGGCGAGGTTTTCCTCGATCGGCTCTTCGGAGAGATCGAGCATGTGGCTTGAGAACAGCGGCCGGCCTTCCTGAGCGTGATGGCGGCGGCCCTGCTCCACCAGTTCCTCGACCCAGGGAACCAGCTCCCTGTTGGCGTGGTCGGTGTGCAGGATCACGCAGACCCCATAGGCATGGGCCAGCTCGTGGACATGGCGCGCGGCCGCCACCGCCCCCAGCACCTTGGCCTGAAAGCTGTCCTTGAGGCCCTTGCCGGCATAGAACTGCGCGCCGCCATGGGAAAGCTGGATGATGACATCGCTGCGTGCCGCAGCCGCCGCTTCCAGAACGGCATTGGTCATGTTGGTGCCGGTCACATTGACCGCCGGAAGGGCATAGCCGCCCTCCTTGCAGGCGTGGACCAGCCGGCGATAGGCCTCGCCCGAGACCACACCCGGTGTCAGCCGGTCGGGTCCGGAAAGCTCGGCCTGCGGCGAGCTTGCCTGCGCTGTGCGTCGCGGTTCGGCAAGGATATCGGTCATGGTGTCCACCCCTTATGGCCTGATCAACGTCATCGTGCCGCGAGTGCAGCCCGCGCGCAAGGCGAAGCCGCGATTCTCTCACGCCCCGGCACGCCCCGATTTCTCGCCCCTTGGCTTGGTCGCCAACTCTGGCACAATGCCGGCCACGGCGTCGGCGCCCGGCGTTCGTCCTGTTCATGCCTTCAACACCGCAAGGGACCCTTCGATCCATGCCTCATCTCGTCATGCTGCGCCACGGGCAGAGCCAGTGGAATCTTGAGAACCGTTTCACGGGCTGGACCGATGTCGACCTGACCGGTCAGGGCATCAACGAGGCACGCCATGGCGGGCGCCTGATCGCCGATGCCGGTGTCGAGATCGACCTGTGCCACACCAGCGTGCTCAAGCGTGCCATCCGCACGCTTTGGCTGGCGCTGGAGGAGATGGACCGCATGTGGCTGCCGCAGACGCCTTCATGGCGGCTGAACGAGCGCCATTATGGCGCGCTGCAGGGCCTCAACAAATCCGAGACGGCCGAGAAGCACGGGGCCGATCAGGTGAAGCTCTGGCGGCGTTCCTATGACACCCCCCCGCCTGCCCTCGAACCGGACGATCCGCGCCATCCGCGCAACGACCCGCGCTACAAGGACCTGCAGCCCGACGAACTTCCCGGGACCGAAAGCCTGAAGCTGACGCTGGAGCGTGTGATGCCCTATTGGGATGCCTCCATCGCGCCTGACCTCGAGGCCGGCGCCAACATCCTGATCGGGGCACATGGCAATTCGCTCCGGGCGCTGGTCAAGCACCTGCTGAACCTCTCCGATGAGGAGGTCATCGGCCTCGAGATCCCGACCGGCAACCCGCTGCTGTTCGACCTCACAGATGATCTCGCCGTCAAGTCGGTGCGCTATCTCGACGAAGCGCGGGCAGTCGAGATCCCCGGGCTCTGAGCCGACCGGACCGGTTCTGGACCCATTGGAACGGAGCCGGTTCCCCTTAACCCTTTGTCAATTCAAGCTTGCAAGGCTCATGCGCGCAGGGGTTGCACCCTGCTGCCGGGGGTAGGGTTGCGATCGCCGCGGCCCGCGCCACGCATGGGGTTGGGGGGCATGTCATGGAAACTGTGTGGACGACCGCACTGGAAACGGGGGATCCGGCCATCGACGCCGATCATCGCCGCCTGTTCCAGCTTTATGACGACTTCGCTGCCGCCCATGAGGCCGGCAAGGGCGAGACGCAGGTGGGCAGGCTGCTGGCCGACCTGCTGGCCTATGCGGTCGAGCATTTCGCCCGCGAGGAGGCGCTGATGCGCGAAATCGGCTATGAAGCCTTTCCAGCCCATCGCGAGGCGCATCTCGGCCTGTTCGATCAGGTCGACGCACTTGTGACACTCAACGCCCAGGGCAAACGCCAGGTCACCCCCCGGTCGCTTGACCTTTTGCGCGCCTGGCTGGTCCATCATGTCAGAACCTATGACAAGGCGCTTGCCGCAGCGCTGCGCCGGCATCGGGGTCTGGATGGTGAGGAGATCCCCTTCGCGCTCGTGGCGGAGTAACTCCGGCCCCGCGCAGCACATGCCGGGACAGGCTCCAGGACAGGACATTGACAGGGCCTGAAAGGCTTGCCTCTATGCGGGTCGGTAGCAGGTGGCAAGGGGGATCAGCCATTGGGCAAGAAGCGCAAGGGTCAGAAATCCGGGGCGCAGGGCCGCCACGGCGAGGCGTGGAACGGCCTCAAATCCGGCGACGAAGCCGCCCTGGCCAAGGTTTTGCCGGGCGTCGAGGTGATCGACTTCACCTACACGCGCCGCGATCAGGAGAGCTACGACAGCATCAAGAGCGCCTTCAAACCCGCCAAGAAGGCCTGGCTCGAATCACTGGCGAATGTGGATGGCAACAAGGCCGCCCTGCAGGCCGCCGGCTTCAAGGAGACCGAGATCGAGAGCATGGCCGGTGGCAAGGTGCCCAACGGCTATTCGGTGCACCACATCAAGCCCAAGGACGATGGTGGCGATAACTCCTGGAGCAATTTCGTGCTGATCAGCCGCACGCCCGAACATGACGCCGTGCACGCCTTCGTCGACCCGCAGAAGGGGAATCTGGGGCGCGGCCAGTCCAAGCGGATCCGGTTTCCCAATGTTCAGCCAGGCATTTATCCACCCGTGCCCGGCCTCAAGCTGCCGGTCGAACCCGGTGCACCCGCGCCAGCGCGCAAGCCTGCCGCACCTGCCGTGCCAACCGCCGGACACTGAGAGAGGCCAGGACCATGAATGTCATCGAAAAACTCCAGGCTCTTGGCGCCCTGAAGGGCGGGCCGGCTGACAAGGATGCGCTTGCCAAGCTGGACGCAGCACTGGAAGAGGAATTCGGTGTGGGCCTTCCCGCCGATGTGGAACAGTTCCTTGGGCTGATGGACGGGGCGGAATGGAACGGGCTGGTTGTCTATGCCACCAGCGCTGCCACCGACCCCATCCCGGCCTTCCTCGACCGCAATCTGCATTTCGACGCCACCGCCGGGGAGGCGATGGACAGCCTGCTGATCGTCGGGCAGGTGGATGACGAGCTGCTCGCCTTCGATGTCGACACGCTGGAATATCTGCAGCTCGACCGCTCTTCCATGGAGGCAATTGCCCGCTTTCCCTCCCTAGAGACCCTGATCGCGCGGGTGCTCGAAGAGCTGGGCGCAGATGAGGACCTCGGCGCGCCTGCCTGATCAGGCGCTGCGAACCTCACGCAGAAAGGCCTGAACATGGCCCCTGAGGGCATCGGCCTGATCGCCCAGCTGGCGCGCGCTTTCCAGCACCTCCCCGGCTGAGCGGCCCGATTCAGCCGCAACCGCCGTGACCTGTTCGATCCGGTCGCTGACATCCTGGGTGCCTACCGCCGCCTCGTGCACATTGCGGCTGATCTCCTGGGTGGCGGCGTTCTGTTCTTCCACGGCGGCCGCGACCTGGGCGGCAATCTCGCTCATCTGCCGGATATGCGCACCGATCCCGCGCATCGCCGTGACCGTGCTGCCAGTCTTGCCCTGAATGCCGGCGATATGGGTTGCGATTTCCTCTGTCGCGCTGGCGGTCTGGCTGGCCAGCGCCTTTACCTCGCTGGCCACCACCGCAAAGCCCTTCCCCGCCTCGCCGGCCCGGGCGGCCTCGATGGTCGCGTTGAGGGCGAGGAGGTTGGTCTGTTCGGCGATGGAGGTGATCAGGGCGACCACCTCACCGATCTTCTGGGCCGATTGCGCCAGATCGGCGACCTCGGCATTAGATTTCTCGACATCCTCGACGGCCGTGGTCGCGATCCTTGTCGATTGCTCGACCTGAAATCCGATCTCCTTGATCGAGGCCGTCAGCTGTTCGGCCGCTGCCGAGACATCCTCGACATTGCGTGAGGCCTGATGCGCGCTCGCAGCACAGGTTCCGGCCTGCTGGCTGGCCTGATCGGCCCGCGTGGTGAGGCCATCGGCGGTCGCCTGCAGCCCGGCCAGACCTTGGGCCACCCGTTCCAGCATGGTGCCGACACCGGATTCCAGTGTGCGGCTCGCCGCCTCGAGCCTCTCGGCACGCTCGCCCTGTTGGGCATGCTCTTCCGCCTGATGCCGTGTCAGGTCGTCCGCGCGCACGCGCCCCTGCTGGAACACCTGCATGGCCTGCGCCATCGAACCCAGTTCGTCGCGGCGGTCCTGCGCGGGCACCGCCACCTCAAGCTCGCCATCGGCGAGCCGCCGCATCGCCTCCGTCATCGCCCGCAACGGGCGCGCGATACCGCGTCCCACCATGAGGGAAGCGATGGCCGTGATCGCCATTGTGAGAAGCGCGATCAGGGCAAGGCTGCCGGCAGCGTTTCGGAACACCGCCTGAACATCGCTGACATAGACACCGCTGCCGATGACCCAGTCCCAGGGGCCGAAGCCCGCGATGTAGGAAATCTTCTGCTGCGAGTCCCCGGTGGGTGGCCAGTGATAGCTGTAATTCCCGCCCCCCCTGCTCGATGACGATGTCGATCATGTCCGCAAAGGGCCGTTCGCCGCGCGCATCGCGCAATTCCAGCAGGCTGGTATCTTCAAGGTCCGGCACCGTGGGATGCATCAGCATGGTGCCGTCGATATGGTTGACCCAGAAATACTGCACGCCGTCATAGCGCAGCCCCTTCAGGCGCGCCAGCGCCCGGCTTCGGGCTTCCTCCTCCGTCAGGAGCCCCGCCTCGGCCTGGCCGTGCAGGTCCGCCACGAGGCTGTGAGCGACCTCGACTAGCCGCCGCGTCTCCTCATGCTTCTCGCGCATGATCTCGCCATGCAGGGTCCACAGGCCCGCCGCCGTGAGCACGATCATGCCCACCGCCATCAGCCCCACAAGGCCGAGAACGCGTTGCGAGATGGTCAGTCCGTTCATGTCGATCTCCCGAAGGCCTGATGCCCTTTTTTCGGGATGAATATCCACAGAATCGAGTTGCTAAATCGTGAATTGCGATCGTATGTACAAAACAATTATGTGATTATGTCGGAAGGTGCTGGTGCCCCGGGGGAGACTCGAACTCCCACTCCTTGCGGAACTCGATTTTGAGTCGAGCGCGTCTACCGATTCCGCCACCGGGGCCACCCATCGCAGGCGCCGGGATCATGGGCAGCGGGCGGAGCGGCGTCAATGTTTACGGCCGGGTTTCGCCTGAAGGCGACCCCCGCCCACGCCGCCGGGCCCGAAGCGCAAAGCGGCCGGGTTGCAGGGCCTCGGCCACATCCCTCGGGACCGGCAAGGGGGCACCGGTCAGCCCGGCCACGATCACCCGGGCGCAAAGCGGGGCCAGGGTGAAGCCGCGCGAGCCCAGCCCCATCAGGATGAAGGGTGCCG
>CAZPBH010000014.1:0-16843 GCA_964584645.1 uncultured Rhodospirillales bacterium
TTGCTCTGCCGCGAAACGGGCTTTCCGGCTGAATCGGCCAGGGTGACCGACGCCCATCGAAGCCGAAGATGGGAGCGGCCGGTCAGCATCAGCGCGAAGGGATCACCCCCAGTTCAAGCGCCCGGACCACGGTCTGCGTGCGGTTCACCGTCCCGAGCTTTGCTGCCGCCCGCTTGATGTGAAAGCGCGCCGTTTCGGGAGAGCGATCAAGGATCGCGCCAATCTCGCTGTCGGTTTTGCCGGCAGCGGCCCATGCGAGGCATTCCCTTTCGCGTGGTGTCAGCCTGACCTGAGGCGTCTTCGGATCGAGGGCGTGCAGACGATCAAGAAAAAGATGCGCGGCCAGGGTCATTTCTGCGCCATGCTGCTCGGCAAGCTGAAACAAGGGACGGTCGGTTCCGCGCACAATCCAGCTGACACATCCGGCGCGGCCGGCTGGCCCCCTGAAGGGTACGGTGATCCCGCCGGCGAGATCGAAGCGCGCGAGGTGTCGAGCGGCCGGGTTGTCGCCTGCCTCATGGGCGTGCCAGACAAACGGCACGTGCCTGTTTCGGCACAACTCGAAGAAGGGGAAGGCGGCCCCGGCCTGGCGGTCGAGCCAGTCGTCAAGAAACCCGTCAGGCCACCCGAGGCGTTTGGCCAGCTCGGCCCCGTTGGGGACGTGGGAGACTGCAGGCTGATCCACATCCAGTCTGAAGCCCACCACGGCCGCGCCAAATCTCTCTCTCGTGCGTGAGAGATGTTCGGTAAGGCCATCACCATCCCCGGCCTCAAGTAACGCGCGCGCAACCGGTCCGAACATCACTCTCCTGCACGTCGGCTGGACGACCTACCGGAACCGGTAGGTTTCCGATGACCACGGTGATTTCGATATAGCGCTTCTGATCCAGCGCGCCATGCTCTGCGCACTGGCTTACCCATACCTGTAGCAAGACGGATACATTGTCGACATGCACAAGCTCCTCATCTGCACCGCGTCAATTCTTGCCCTGACAGCTGCGTCGGCGAGGGCGCAAAACATTGCGCTTGAGGAAATCACGGTGACTGCCGAGCGAAGGGCTGAAAACCTGCAGAATGTTCCGCTGGCGGTCACTGCCTTTTCGGATGTCGAGCTGGAACAGCGCCAGGTCCGCTCCCTTGTCGATATCGTCAGGGATGTGCCTAACCTCATCGGCCATAACAATGTGGGCCTGAATACAGCCACCGTGGTATTTCTCCGCGGTGTCGGTTCGACCCAGAGCTTTTCGACTGTTGATACCACAGTCGGCTTCTATGTGGACGACGTGTACATCGCTCGCCAGAATGCCAACAACTTCACCCTGTTTGACGTCGAGCGGATGGAGGTTCTGCGCGGGCCCCAGGGCACCCTTTATGGTCGCAATACCTCAGGCGGTGCGATCAAGGTTGTGACAAGGAAGCCCGAGCCTGAATTCGCTGCGCGCTTCGAAGGCGAATACGGCAATTACGACTATGTCAGTCTCAAGGGTTCGCTCAACGCGCCCCTGACCGAGCGTCTCTACACGCGGATCAACGTCGCCACGCGGTCACGTGACGGCTATTCGGAAAACCGCACGCTTGGCGAGGATGTGAACGACCGTGACATTCGGGCGGTCCGTGGCGCGCTTCGATATGAGGGCGATACCTTCGATATCGTCGGCTCGGTCGACTGGATTTCCGATGAGGCCAACGGCATCGTGCCCTCGGACATTCAGGGCAGCGCCCGGCCCGTGACCGACAGCCTTTTCGATGTCCTCAGCGGGATCGACAACTTCAACGATGTCGAGACATGGGGAGCAACGGTCAATGCCGAATGGGACCTCGGCATGGCCACGCTGTTCTCGACCACGGGCTATCGGCAACTGGAACAGGACTATGTTCTGGACCTTACCGACCAGCCGGTTCCCATCTACGTCATCGATAATTTCGGCGAACACGATCAGTTCAGTCAGGAGCTTCGTCTGCAGGGAGATACCGAAGTTGGAGGCAATCCCCTGCAATGGATTGTTGGTGCATTCTACATGTATGAATGGAACGAAACCCTGATTGGCGATGAGCTCAACTTCCAGCTTCCCTCGGGTGCCAGGCTGCCGCTGGGACGCCAGTTCAAATTCCTCGAAAACGATGTCGAGAGCATCGCGGTATTCGGTCAGGGGACGTGGAATGCCACGGATGCCCTTGCCCTCACGGCGGGCCTGCGCTTCACACGGGATTGGAAGGACGTGGCGGTCACACAGTTCGGCGCCAATGGAAGCATCGTTTACGACACGCAGACATTGATCGATATCGGGGTGCCGATCGAACAGACGTTCGAGGAGCTGACGCCAAAACTTGGGATCGAATATCAGGTGACCAACGATGTTTTGGCCTATGCGAGCTATACGCAGGGCTTCAAGTCCGGCGGATGGAACAGCCGCGTGACCAATGCACGCCAGTTCTATGCCTTCGAACCAGAATTCGTGACTGCCTACGAGGCAGGTCTCAAGGCAGAGCTGTTTGATCGTCGCCTTCGGCTCAACACCGCGCTGTTCTGGAGCGATGTCTCGGACCTGATCCTGGGTACGATTGACGAACAGGATGGCGGGGCGTTCGCAACCCTGAACGCCGATGCCGACATCTATGGACTGGAAGTGGAAACACGCCTTCAGGCGACGCGGGAGCTTCAGATATTCGCCAATCTCGGATTGCTGGACGGCGAGTACAAGAATCTTGGCGCAGATCCTCAGGGTTTTGCCGACCGCAAGCTTCCACGCGTCTCGGACGTGACCTTCAAGGCGGGTGCTTCATGGTCGCGTTTCTTCGACGGGATTGGTACCATCAATCTGGGTGGCGATGTTTCCTACACGAGCGAATATTTCGCAAGCGCCTCAAACCGGGAGATCAACAAGGTTGAAGCGACGACCCTTGTTGCCGCCTATATCGGCTATGATTCGCCCGATGATCGCTGGAGCCTCCGCGCCGGGTGCAAGAATTGCTTCAACGAGGAGTATTTCCATTCGATGCTCGACTTTCCCAGCCTCGGTCCGTCGGTCGGGTTCTCTGCGGCCTATCCCGGCGACCCGCGCACCTGGACGATCAGCGCGCAGGCGCGGTTCTGATGCCATTTGTCGGGCTTCTCGCCGGACTGATGCTTTTTCTGGGCATGGTGGACGGCACGGCAGCTGGTGAGCCAACGGCTTGCGACCTTCTCGCCAGCCATCCCGATGATCCCGACCATCTCGGCCCCGGGGTGGAGAGCGAAGCCATGGATCGCCAGAGCGCGCTGGAGGCGTGTCTCGAAGCAGTTGCCCGGAACCCCGATGACCCGCGCGCCCAATATCAGCTGGGCCGGGTGTGGTTCTATCTTGGCCACACTGATGCCGGTTTGCCGCATCTGAGGGCCAGTGCGGATCAGGGCTATGCCCAGGCCATCTTCGTGCTTGGATACGTGCATGCGACCGGCTATGGCGGTCTGCCTCCGGACCTGTGCCGCGCGGCTGGTCTGTGGCTTCGATCTGTCGAGCAGGACCATCCCTGGAGCGCCTGGCATCTGGTCGACCGTGAGGTGCGGGGCGACTTTGCCCCATGCGATATCGCTCTCACGCCCGAACAGCTGGAAAGGTGGATGTTGATGGCACAGCAGCACATCACGCCTGAGGCATCGGCTGGAAGGGTCGAGGCGCTGGCCGAGCGCCATGCGATGTGGGTCAGGAACCGATGATTGCCGGTCTCCTGACGGCCCTTTTCGTGCTGCTGGTGCCGATTGCAGCAGGTGCCGAGGTGCCGGTCACCGATTGCGACCGGTTGGCTGCCCATGGTTTCGATGACGCACGGGTCGTGGCCGAAGGCGTGGCGCAGGCGGATATCGACCTGCCCGCGGCCATCGCGGCCTGCGCGACCGCGCTCTCTGATCATCCAGGCACGGCCCGCCTGTCCTACCAGCTGGGTCGCGTGCTGTTTTATGATGGCCAGGTTGAGGCCAGTCTTCCCTATCTCCACCATGCGGCGGATCTTGGCCATCTTCAGTCCATGTTCGTCCTGGGATGGATCTACCGCCTCGGCGCCGACGTGCCGGCCGCGCCCTGCCGGGCCGCCGGCCTCTGGCGAGATGCTGCCATCCGCGGTCAGTTCTGGTCACGCTTCTATCTGGCGCTCGACAGTCTGGAAGGACGGTTTGACGGTTGCTGGGTGACGATCACTGCGTCGGAACGCATGGCTCTCCTCGAGGCGGCACGGAGGCAGGCCGAGGCTGATCCGACCTACGCAAGCGGCCTCGACGAGGTGATCGGCCTGATTGCACGTGTCGAAGCATTGATGGGGACACCGGACACCTATGTGGCACCCTGAGGAGCCTCAGTTATGCTCACGTGACGGTGTTCCCGGGCGGAGCGACTCCACAAGCGCGTAAGCCGCTCGGTTCCTGTTGTGAAACAGGATTGATTTTCCCTTGGACGCGCGCAGCCGATCGAAGCTTTCGCCCGCGCGCAATGTTGCCCGCATGCGGGGCTCAGCTGGTGGCTTCTTCCTTGCGGGCGGCGCGGGCCTTTGCCTTGGCGCCCTTGGGCGGACGCTGTTCGATGCCATGGCCGGTCGTGCGTTCCGCGATACGGGCGGATTTGCCCCGACGGCCGCGCAGATAATAGAGCTTCGCACGGCGCACCCGGCCGCGCCGGACGAGCTCGATGGAATCGATCCGCGGGCTGTAGAGCGGGAACACGCGCTCCACCCCCTCGCCATAAGAGATCTTCCGGACGGTGAAGGAGCTGGCGATGCCGGCACTCTTGCGGGCGATGCACACACCCTCATAGGCCTGCACACGCTCGCGCGAGCCCTCAACCACCTTCACATTGACCTTGACCGTGTCGCCGGGGGCGAAATTCGGGATAGTCTTGCCCTCGGTCAGCTTCGCGATCTGCTCGCGCTCGATCTCGTCGATGATGTTCATCTTCTACCCAACTCCGTTTCAGGATCGGTGGCCCGACAGGATGGGAGCCCGATCATTCTTGTTCATTCTGCCCGCCCGGCTCATCATCCGGTGCTGGCGGCTGTGCCAGAAGGTCAGGCCGGCGGGCCCGTGTCAGCCGCTCCGATTCCGCCCGGCGCCATGCGGCGATCCGGCCATGATGGCCGCTCAGCAGCACGTCGGGCACCGGGCGCTCCACACCATCGGCCCCGACAAAGATGGCTGGCCGCGTGTAGTGCGGATGTTCCAGCAATCCGTCCTCGAAGCTCTCCAGCGCGGCCGTCCCGGCATTGCCCATGACGCCCGGAAGCAGGCGCACGATGCTGTCGAGAACCACCATGGCGGCAAGCTCGCCGCCCGACAGGATGAAATCGCCGAGACTGAGTTCCTCGAAGCCATGAGCTTCAAGGGCGCGCTCGTCGACCCCTTCATAGCGGCCGCACAATAGGGTCAGTGCCGGCTCGCGCGCAAGCGCCTTCGCGCATGGCTGGTCGAAGCGCCGGCCCCGGGGAGAGAGATAGATCTTCCGCCCCGGCTGCGGGTCGGCGGCCACCGCCCGGTCGATGATGTCGGCGCGCAGCACCATGCCCGGCCCGCCGCCAAAGGGGGTGTCATCGACGGTGCGATGCCGGTCGGTCGCGAAACCCCGCAGATCGGTCGTCTCAAGCTGCCAGGCGCCCCGCTCCAGCGCCTTGCCGGCCAGCGAATGCGCCAGCGGCCCCGGGAACATCTCCGGGAACAGGGTCAGGACGCGCACACGCATCGGGCTCAGATCTCCTCCGGGCGGATGATGGTGACACGCCCGGCCTCGAGGTCGATCTCGGGCACGCAGGCACGGGTGAAGGGCACGAGGAAGGATCCCTCGGCATGGCGCACCTCCAGGCTCGCCCCGGCGCCGAAATCATGCACCGCGATGATGGCCCCCAACGCCGCCCCAACGGGATCGTGGGCGGTGAGGCCGATGAGGTCAGCGTGATAGAACTCGTCCGCCTCGACCTGCGGCAGGGCGGCGCGGGGCAAATAGAGCTCGGTCCCGTTCAGTGCGGCGGCGCCCTCACGATCCGTGACCCCGTCGATGGACGCCACCCAGCCCCGTGCCTGCCGCCGCGGTTTCAGAACGAAGGTTCGGGAACCGGCCGCGTCCTGCAGCGGACCATGGCGCGTCAGCGTGGCCGGATCCTCGGCAAACAGGTTCAGGCTGACGAGGCCGCGCACCCCATGCGGCTTGCCGATCCGGGCGACGAGAACCAGCCGCCCGGCGCCCGCTTCGGCTCTCATCTGCGCCTCAGCCTGAGCCCGGGCGGGGGCGATCAGCCTTTCGACTCATCGTCCTCGCCAGCGGCTTCTTCGGCCGCTGTTTCTTCGGCCGCTGTTTCTTCGGCCGCTGTTTCTTCGGCCGGAGTCTCTTCTGCAGAGGCTTCCTCGGCCGGGGCTTCCTCGGCCGGGGCAGCGGCAGCGGCTTCGGCCTCCGCCTTCGCGGCCTCGGCAGCTTCCTTCGCGGCCTGTTCCTTCTCGGCCCGCTCGCGCGCCATTTCCTGAGCCTTGGCCTTGGGGGCCGACTTGCTGGGCGTCTCGCGCCACTGGAAGGCCGGCAGCACCTCGGCCTCGCCAAGGAAGCGCGCGACCCGGTCGCTCGGCTTGGCGCCCTGGCCGAGCCAGTAGTCGAGCCGGTCCCGCTTGAAGCGGAGACGGTCCGGATTGTCACGCTCGACCATCGGGTTGAAGAAACCGAGATTCTCGATGAACCGGCCATCGCGCGGGCTGCGCGAATCGGCGACGACGATCTGATAGAAGGGGCGCTTCTTGGCGCCGCCGCGCGACAGACGAATTTTCAACGACATGTTCTTGTTTTCACTCCAGTTTTCGTGATCTTCAAGGGTTATTGTTCGGCATAGGTGACGGCCTCGATCCGGTGCCCGTCCGGGTCCCGCACAAAGGCCGCGTAATAGGTTGGCGCGTAGCTGCGCAGGCCGGGCGGGCCGTCATCGCGCCCTCCATGGCCCAGGGCGGCGGCGTAAAAGGCATGGACGGCCGCGCGCGTTGCAGCCTGGAACGCCACATGGACGCCGGGGGCGGCGACCGCGTTCTCGCCCTCCTCGGGGCGGGGAAGCTGCACCGTCAGGCTGGGATAGCCCAGCCCCCAGGCGATCATCCGATCGCGCGTGAAGAAACGCGTGCAGCCAAGCGTGGCCATGACGGGATCGTAGAAGGCGGCCGCGCGGTCGAGATCGCGCACCCCAAGCGAGAGGTGATCGATCATCGCCGGCCTCCCGACAGGCCACCGCCGCCGAGCCCGGCCATCGGCCCCAGCTGCCGCATCATCGCCTTCGGGCCCATCTTGCGCATCTTCTTCATCATCTGGCGCATCTGGTCGTACTGCTTCAGGAGCTTGTTGACGTCCTGAACGGTCGTGCCCGACCCGGCCGCGATGCGCCGACGGCGCGAGGCGTTGAGAAGCTTCGGCGCGCGCCGCTCGGCCCGTGTCATCGAGCCGATGATGGCCTCGTTGCGGGTCAGCATGCCGTCATCCAGGCCCGCCCCGCCCATCTGATCCTTGAGCTTGCCCATGCCGGGCAGCAGGTTCATCACGCCGCCGAGCCCGCCCATCTTGCGCATCTGTCTCAGCTGGGTGGCATAATCCTCGAGATCGAAGCTGCCGGCACGCATCTTCTCGGCCAGCTTGTCGGCTTCCTCGCGGTCGATGGTCTCCGCCGCCTTCTCCACCAGACTGACGACATCGCCCATGCCGAGGATACGCCCGGCCAGCCGGTCGGGCCGGAAGGCCTCCAGCGCCTCGGGCTTCTCGCCGACCCCGATCAGCTTCACGGGCTTGCCGGTGACCGCACGCATCGACAGGGCAGCGCCGCCGCGCGCATCGCCATCGACCCGGGTCAGCACGATGCCGGTGATCCCGACCTTCGCATCGAAGGCCGTAGCGACCTCGACCGCCGCCTGACCCGTCATCGCATCGGCGACCAGCAGCACCTCATGCGGGTTGGCGGCCTTGCGCACGGCCGCCACCTCGTCCATCAGGGCGGTGTCGATCTCCAGCCGGCCGGCCGTATCCAGAAGCACGACGTCATAGCCCCCGGTGCGCGCGGTCTTCATCGCCCGCTCGGCGATCTGGAGCGGCTTCTGACCCGCCACGATGTCGAGCGTGTCGACGCCGGTCTGCCGGCCGATCTGGGCCAGCTGTTCCTGGGCGGCGGGCCGGGCGACGTCGAGCGAGGCCATCAGCACCTTCTTGCGCTCCTTCGAGGCGAGGCGCAGGCCGATCTTGCCGGTGGTCGTCGTCTTGCCCGAGCCCTGCAGCCCGACCATCAGGATCGCCACGGGCGGATTGCCGGCGAGATTGAGCTCGGCGCCAGCGGCCGGCGCGTCCTCCGCGCCCGGCTGACCGCCGAGCATCTCCACCAGCGCGTCGTGCACGATCTTGACGACCTGCTGCGCCGGCGAGACCGAGCGCAGCACCTTCTCGCCCACCGCCTCCTGCTTGACCCGGGCGATGAATTCCTTGGCGACCGGCAGCGCGACATCGGCCTCCAGCAGCGCGACACGCACCTCGCGCAGCGCCGTCTCGACGTCCTTCTCCGTCAGCACGCCGCGCTTGCGCAGCCGCCCGAAGACGTCGTTGAGCTTGTCGTTCAGCTGATCGAACACGAAGAAGCTGCCTGCCGATGATCCAGTGTGCCTAATGCCATGTCGTGCATCCAACGCAGATCGCGCCGGTGAGCGCGACGCGCCGACCGACGGTGACCCGGGCAGAACCAGTTCCGCTTCCGGGCCGGACTTCTCCACCTGCGCGGAATAACGGGGGCTTTAGCATGGCGGGCGCTCACCCGGCAAGTCCCGCCCGCCGTTAACCAGATATTCGGACACGCGGCGCACCATGGCCGGAGCCAAGGGAAGGGACGAATGAATCATTTCGCTGCGGGGCTTACCCAGGCCTTCGCACCCAAGGAAGGTGCGCGGCTGCCCCTTGATGCCGCCCGACTGGCCCAGCATCTCGGCGCCCACAAGGCCTTTGTCGAAGCCCGGGCCGGCGGGGCCCGGCTGAGCCTGCCCTTTCACGATCTGAGCCATGCCGATCTGGTGCGGGCCCGGCTGAACGGGGCGGAGCTCTCGGGCGCACGGCTGTTCAGCGCACAGATCATGGGTGCGGATCTGCGCGCGGCCTGCCTGTTCGTGGCCGATCTGCGACTTGCCAACCTGCACAAGGCGCGGCTCGACCGCGCCGATCTGCGCGGGGCCTGCCTGCGCGGGGCGGTGATGACCGAGGCCAGCCTCACCGGTGCCGACCTGCGCGAGGGCCAGATCGCCCGCAAGACCAGGAACGGCGATATCGAGCGGCTGGTGCATGAGGGCGCGGTGACCACCGAGGCCGATTGCGTGAACATGCGCGGGGCCGATCTCAGCGGCGCGCTGATGAAAGGCGCCTTCGCCGTCCAGACCGACCTGACCGACGCGGTGCTGGTGCGCGCCGATCTGCGCGAGGCCAATCTGACCCATGTGCTGCTCGTCGGGGCCGACCTGAAGAACTCCCAGCTTGCCGGCGCCAAGCTTGCCCGTGCGCAGCTGAGCGGCGCCAATCTGGAGGGGGCAAATCTCGCCGGGGCGATCCTGAACGATGCTGACCTGACAGGGGCGGTGCTGGACAGCTGGCAACTGCGCGACTGTGCGCTGGAAGGCGCCCGGATGGCGCGCGCCTTCGACGGGGATGCGGCTGTGCTCGCAATCCTGATCGATGCGCATGGCCGCTGGATCGCGAGTTCCGGCAAGGCGGGCGCGCGGCTCGACCTCAGCGACATGCGGCTCGAGGAGCCCACCTTTGCCAGCACCGACATCTCGGCGGCGATCCTGCGCGGGACAGCCTGCGCCGGCGGCGATTTCGACGAGGTTCAGGCGGTGATGACGGATTTCACGCTGGCCGACCTGCGCCGCGCCCGGTTCCGGGGTGCCGATCTGCGCGGGGCCGGCTTCGATCGTGCCTGCCTGAACGATGCCGATCTTGCGGGCGCGGAGCTCGGGGCGGTGACGATCCATGGCGAGCACCAGCATCGCTGGCCAACCGGCCTGCGCCGGGCGAGCCTGCAGCGGACCAACCTGCGCGGCGCCGATCTGCGGGAGGCGCAGATGGCCGGGGCCGATCTGGGGGATGCGTGCCTTGCCGGTGCCGATCTGCGCGGCGCCGATCTGACGGGCAGCAACCTGATGGGTGCCGATCTGCGCGATGCCAATCTGAAGGGCACCCACCTTGCCGGCGCGCTGATGAACGAGGTCACCGGCCCCGCCGGCTAGAGCGGATTCACGCGCCCAGTCCGAACGCGAGCCGCTCTAGCCCTTGCCCGGCTTGCGCGTGCCGATCTCGTCCCATTCCTCATCCGTCAGCACGTCGAGCTCGGCAAAGCCGCTCGCCTTCTTCAGCCAGTTGCCGCCGTCGATGGTCATGATGTCGCCGTTGATATAGCCGGCCTGATCGCTGATCAGATAGGCGGCGAAATTGCCGAATTCTTCATGATCGCCGACCCGACCCAGCGGCGGGCGCTTTGCCATCATCTCGTCCAGCCCCTCACGCGGGTAGAGCCTTGCCCAGGCCCCGGGGGTCGGGAACGGGCCCGGCGCCACGCCCACCGTGCGGATACCCTTGGGGCCCCATTCGACAGCGAGGCTGCGCACCATGGTCATCACCGCCGCCTTCGCCATGGCCGAGGGCACGACATAGGGGGCACCCGTCCAGGCCGCGGTCACCAGAACGCACATCACTGTGGCGGAGGTACCCTCCGCGATCCAGCGCTTGCCGCATTCCAGCGTCATGTAGGCCGTACCGTGGGCGACGATGTTGAGAATGCTGTCAAAGGCCCGATGGCTCAGCGTATGGGTGCGCGCGACGAAATTCCCGGCCGCGTTGTTCACCAGCACATTGGGCGGGCATTTGGGCCAGAGATCGTCCAGCATCCCGCTAATCGCCTCATGGCTGCGGATATCGACCGAATAGCGATGCACCGTCTTGCCGAAGCGATCCTCCCAGGCCTTGGCCGTCTCGTCCAGAACCTCCTGACGGCGCCCGCAGATCGCGACCTCGGCGCCGAGTTCAAGGAACCTCTCGCCCATGGTTTTGCCGAGCCCGGTGCCCCCACCGGTGATCAGGACACGCTTCTGTGCCAACAGATTTTCGACGAACACGACCGGCTCTCCCTGTTCCTGAGACGCGCCCGGGCGCGCCGTTTTCGGTGTGACCGCCCTTGCCAAGCGGTGTTGCGAGGGGAATCTGCCCTTCCACAACCCATAAACAACCCGGCCGATGAGGAGGGCTTTCGTTCATGACCCAACGTGATGATTCACCATCAGGGGAAGCCAGTTCCCGCAACGGCATGAGCCGCCGTGACGCGCTGGCCCTGGCCGCCGGCATCGGCGCCGGTGCTGCCATGCTTGGCAGCGGCCGGCCAGCCCGCGCCGAGGTGATCCCGTTCAAGACCGAGGTCGATTTCGACGATCCCGAGTGGAACCGCGACACCTTTGCCCGCCTGCAGGGCAATCTCGACACCAGCAAGGAAAAGGCCGGCTGGTATGGCGGCAAGGTGCTGGGCGTTCGCCCGGGCGAGCCGGTGCGCGAACTGTTCGGCATGGAAGGATTTTCCTCCACCCGGCTGGTGCCGCGGGAAGATGGCAGTTTCCGCAAGCTCCTGCGCGAGGTCGGGTTCTATTACGATCTCGAAACCGGCGAGGTGATCGATGAATGGGTCAACCCCTATACCGGGGAGACCGTGCAAACGACGCACATCGCCAATGATCCTTTCAACTCCACCATCGATGTGACCTGGCCGATGCCGCCCGATTATGGCGGGCTCAACCCGGACCGTCCGCCGCCGCGCCCCTTCCTGCTGGACTGGACGGTCACCGGCGATGGCTCGTTGATGCTGGCGACCGACATCCACCTCTACTATCCCTCGGCCCTGCAGCCTGATGAATGGCCGCGCGAGAGCCCCGGGCCGATGAGCCGGGTGTCGGAGATGTTCCGCTATGTCATCGACATGGATGACGTTACCAATCCGGAGAAAACCAGCGTCACCTACAGCGGCACCTGGAACCGCATCACCCCCTGGCTGCCCTGGATGCTGATGGACCAGGCCGAGGGCCACATCACCTATGTCTGCAAGATGGGCGGCTATGACAGCCATGATCATCTGCGGCCCGAGATCCGCGACTATGCGATGGCCAATGGCTATGAGAAATACTTCACGGCGCCCGAGAGCGATTACGGCCCGAGCCTTTCGAGCCTCGAGCGCTACAAGGACGAACGCACGCCGGCCCCGCCGCGCGACGGCTGAGGCTGAACGGGACCGGGCGGCATGAACGAAACCCGCCCGGCGCCCACCACGCTGGCCAGCATGGGCTGGGAACGCAGGCCGGAAAGGCTGCGCCCGGTCGATGCCATCCGTGCCGATCATCTCGACCTTCGCGACGATGTCTTCTGGACCATCTTCGCGGAGGTCTTCCCGGTCACGGAACTCAACGTCGCCACCTTATGGAACCTGTACGATTCCGTCGGCCATGTGCTGCGTCGGGGTCTGGCGGGCGCCTTTGTCGAATGCGGGGTGCTGCTCGGCGGCTCCACCATGGCGCTGCTCCGCACCCTGCAGCATCACGGCGCCAGTGATCGCGAGGTCGCGATCTATGACAGCTTCCGGCTGTTCACCGGCCCGGCGTCCGAACATGATGTAGCCTTCATCGGCCGCAGGGTGGAGGGCACGCTCCCCGATTTCGAGGATGTGACGCGCGCCAATATCGCGCTGGTCGGATTCCCGACCGAAAGGTTGAAAATCCACAAGGGCAATGTCGAGGAGGTTCTGTCAGCAACCGCGCCGGACATCGTGGCCTGGGCCCGGCTCGATACCGACACCTACCACTCGACCCGGGTCGAGCTGGAGGTGCTATGGCCGCGGCTTGTGCCGGGGGGGCTGCTGATCGTGGATGATTACGGCTATGCCCATGGCGCGCGGCTCGCGGTCGAGGAATATTTCGCGGCACGCGGCGAAACGCCCTTCCTTGCCCGGATCAGCCATGGCTGCCGGGTCCTTGTGAAGGAAGGCACGAGAGAAGATAGGGTGCGGGGGCGGGTGCGAGCTGCCCCTACCCCCGCCTGATCAGGCTTACTCGACCGCTTCGTCGGTCGCTTCCTCGATCTCTTCGGCACTCTGCTCCATGCTGTCGGCGGCCTCTTCCATGCCTTCGGTGATGGACTGGCCCATCGCCTCCAGCTCCGCCGCGGCATCCTCACCGAGCTCCTGCAGTTCCTCGGCCACCTGCTCGGCCTGGCTGTCCATCTCGCTGCCGGCTTCCTCCAGCGCGGTTTCAGCCTCGGCCGCGGCCTCGTCCATCGCTTCCTCGATCTCGGTGCCCGCCTCGTTCAGCGATTCCTCGACCTGTTCGACAGCGCTGGAGGTCTCCTCGGCCGGCGCCTCGGCGGTCTGCTGCTCGCAGGCAGCCAGGGTAAAGGCCAGGCCGGCGGCCAGCGCGGTGGTGCTCAGAAAACGTGTCTTCATCAATGCAGTCTCCTTGGCTTCTGTATGGTGGGGGGTGGGGGAACTCAACCTGCCGGCAGGGCGGGGTCGCGCCACAGCACCGGCAGGAAGTCGAAGGGAGGTCGGGCACCGCGCGGCAAGGCGTTGGCCTCGGGGTAATAGCTGGCGCCCTCGGCGAAATAAGGCGGGTCGTAGCGCAGCTGCCGGCCGATCCAGCGCGAGGTGATGGCAAGCCGCCGTCCCTCCGGCCGGCCGCGATAGGGCGGGGCGCCATGCCAGGTGGCAGGATGGATGACAAGGCAATCCCCGGCCCTGAGGGTCCAGGTCCGCACCGCCTCGGGATGGGCGGCGACGATCGCTTCCAGCTCCTCCAGCAGCAGATAGTCCCCTGGCAGCGGCCAGTCTTCCTTACCGGGACGATAAGGCGGGGGGAATTTCTCATCGCGCAGATGGCTGCCCGCAAAGGTCATCAGCGGCGCATCCTCGGGTCCGATATCGCTCAGCGCCACCCAGAGGCTCGGAATGTCGGGGCCAACGAAGACATGGCCGGTCGCATCATGATGCCATTGGGTCGCGGAGCCATCGGTCGCGCCCGATTTCTCGAACCAGAGATCGTACCAGAACTGGACGAAATCGCTTTCCAGCACCCGGCCCACGATCTCCGCCGCCGGGCTTTCGACCGCCCAGGCCCAGAGGTCGGGGTCATGGGGCACGCCGTTGCGCAGGTGGCGGCGGCCGGTATCGTCCCAGTGATCCCCGTCAAAGCCATAGACGTTCAGGCCCGGGATATTGGCGGGGGCGGTGTCGCCAGCCCTTATGCGGCCCATCATCCGATCAAAGGCACGCGTCAGCCGCTCGACCCAGCCGGCATCGAACGCCCCCTCGATGGCAACGCAGCCCTCCGCGCGGTAGCGCGCGACATGATCGGCCGTCACCCGCAACGGCGCAGGGGCGGAGCCGTTGGCATCAGGTTCGGGCAACCGGTGGTTCAGCATCGACAAGCCTCATCCGCCGAAAAGCACGCATAAGAGATGGGCCCGGTTGCTCAGGCGCACCAGATGCCCGTCGACCGGACGCTCCGGCCTTGCCGTCACCTTGATTGACCCGTGCACGCAGGGGGAACCGCGCGCTGGGCCGAGTCCGGGGACACGTCCTGTTAAGGGTTGTTGCCTAGACTGGTCGCGTGGGCGCCGGGGCGCGTGTCAGCCATGGGGGATGGGCGATGAAATTACATGCATGGGCCGCAAGACTGGCGGCTGTGGCGGTTCTCGCAAGCCTGGCCGGCGTGACGGCGGAAGCCCAGAACCTCATCCTGCGCTTCGAGGTGCCGGGCGTCCGGGTGGCAGCACCGGGGGGTGGCGCTACCCCCATCGATCCGCTGGCGCCGGTGCTCGACGAGAGTGAACTGGCGGCCATCGGCTATGTGCGGACCGACTGGCGGGGGCGGATCACCTACACAGATACCGACAGCGCCGATGCCGATCTGACCATCGAACTGTCGGGCACATGGACGCCGGATGGCGGCTCGGCGGTTGCGCTGACAGCAACAGAGATCACGACCTCTACGGCCTTCCACGCCGGCCCTGCCGGCGGGCTGACCCTCACGCGCTCGGGCGGCCAGCTCAACCTGAGTGGGGGCGTCGATGCCGAAGGCAGCTATGATCTGGTGCTCGGCATCACCGACGAGGCCAGCCGCACGGCCAGTGTCACGCTGAGGCTGGACGCCCTGCCCCTGCCGGTGCTGACCACGCCGGTGCGCGAGGGCGCGATGCTCGGCTACAGCGTCGCCTTTGCCGGCGATCAGATCGTCGCGGGCGCTCACGCCGCCGATCATGGCGCCGGCCTGAAATCCTATCACGGCGCCGTTCAGGTCTATGCCCGGGTGGACAGCACCTGGACCCAGGTTCAGGAGATCCTGCCCCCCGACGATACCGCTTATTTCGGCGAGAGAATGTCGGTGCACGGCGACACGATGATCGTCGGCGCCCGCGCCTCGGAGGATTACGGGCGGGCCTTTTATGCGACGCGCGATGGCGGCGGGGTCTGGGCGATCCAGGGGCGCCTCTGGCAGACCGATATTCCCTTCAGCGGGCACGGAAGTTCCACCGCTATCGAGGGAACGCGCGTCGTCGTCGGGAATGTCGGGGATGACGATCCGATGGGCGGCGGCGGGGTCAACAATTCGGCAGGGGCGGCCTATGCCTACAATCTGGGCGATTGTACCGGCACGGCCCCCGACCGGAATTGTCAGCCCTTCGCCAAGATGGTGGCGCCAACCCGGCATCAGGATGCCCATTTTGGCGGTTCGACGGCTCTCGCCAACGACATCGCCGTGATCGGCGCCTGGGGTCATGGCACGGGCGAGGTCTTCGCCTTTGATCTGTCAGCCTGTACCGGCACGGCCCCGGTCATGGATTGTCCGCTGATCGCGACCATCACCTCGACGACCTCACAGAATGGCGATCGTTTCGGTACCTCCCTCGCCTGGGACGGAACATGGCTGCTGGTCGGGGCGCCCCATCACCCCCTCGATGCCAGCGGTGGCAGCTACGCCTATCGCGCCGGGGCGGTCCATGTGTTCGAATTTACCGGCGGCAGCTTCGTGGAAAGGGCCAAGCTCGTGCCGGGCGATCGTGGAGCCAGCACGGATTTCGGGTCGTCGGTGGCCCTGGCCGGGAGCCGGGCGCTGGTCGGCGCCATGTGGTCGGATGTGGGCGGCTTCACCTCAGCGGGCATGGCCGACCTTTTCGAGCTTCAGGGCGGCACCTGGCAGCATCGGGCGCATGTACCGCCGCTGCATCTTCACGCGGGCATCGCTTTCGGCACGTCCACGGCGCTCAACGCCGACAATCTGCTGATCGGCGCGAGCCGCTACCCCTTCACCGCCGACCCGGTCGAGCCGGCCACCACCAATGCGGGCGGTATCTTCGTGGTTCCCATGCCCTGAACCATGAAGCTGGCGTTGATCGGCGGCTGCGAAAGGCGTAAAGCTCCCGGCTTTCAAACCCAGCTTGGGAGATCGGCCGATGGGCCTGAAGGTCGCGGTGGTGGGCGCCACCGGCAATGTCGGACGCGAGATGCTGCAGATCCTGGCGGAGCGGGACTTTCCCGCGACCGAGGTCGTGGCGCTGGCGAGTGAACGCTCGGTCGGACGGCAGATCAGCTTCGGCGAGGATGCGGTGCTCGACGTGCAGCCGCTGGGGGGCTACGACTTCACCGGCACCGACATCGTGCTGTCCTCGGCCGGGGCGAAGATCTCGCAGGATTTCGCCCCCCGCGCCGCCGCAGCGGGGGCGGTCGTGATCGACAACACCAGCGCCTTCCGCATGGACCCCGACGTGCCGCTGGTGGTGCCGGAGGTGAACCCCGAAGACCTGCAGGG